>JAIXZE010000334.1 GCA_027489875.1 Verrucomicrobiales bacterium | reverse complement strand
GCCCGATCGAAGTCGGCGTGGAGTTCGCGACGCCAGGTGTTGATGTCGTCCCAGGGAACGAGACCGGCCTTCACTTCGAGGAGTCGTTCACGAAGCGGGCCGACCCGTACGGGGACGCGTCCTTCACGGAGCGCGGCAGCCCCGGAGATCAGAAGCCGGAGCAGGTGCATGGCGTGCTTCCAGCGGACCTGTCCGTGGTTGCGGAGGTCCTGCTCGATCTTCTTGAACTGGGACATCGCGTAGCCGTTGAAGGTCTGGTAGATCATGCGCGACAGGAAGGCGTCGCGCAGGGCGACGAGTTCTGTGCCGAGTTGGGTCTGCTTGTCGACGACCGGCGAGTAGAGGCACTCGAGGATGTTGGGGTTGGCCTTGAGCGCCATCCCGAGGAACTTCTGCAACTCCCAGTAACAGCTTTGCGAGGCGTCGTCCTCGAACTGTTCCGGCGCGCCGAACAGCGACCATTGCATCTCGGCCGGGGCCAGGTAGACGCCGCGGACATCCGTGTCCGAATCCTCACCATCGAGACCGTAGGCGCGTGAGCCCACCGTGCAGCGGTAGATCACGTAATCTTCGAGGTCGAAGCCGGGCTGGGTGGGTGCGGAGGGAAGACGATCCTTGAAGTGCTTCAGGACCTCCACCTCAGCGCGGTCCAGGGAGGCCTCGAATCCGTCGGGAAACCGGACAAGGAATCGGGTCTCCGTGCCGGTGGGCGTGCGGGTGACGACGCCGACGGCCCCGCGTGGATGCACCAGGGAGTTGTTGGTGCCGCGGACCTCGACGAGCGAGACGACCTGCGTTCCGGCAAAGATGTTGTGGGGTTGATGCATCGTTGGATTACGCGCGCCGGTACACCTTGTGGAAGGCGGCCTGGTCGGTGGGCTTGATCACCATTTCGTCGATGCATACGTGGGCCGGTCGGGAGGCCATCCAGACCATGGCCTCAGCCACATCCTGCGCCTGGAGCGGATGGACGCCGGCGTAGACCTTGGCGGCGCGGGTGTCGTCGCCCTTGAAGCGCACGCTGGAGAACTCGGTCTCGGCCATGCCGGGATCGATGGAGCCGACCCGGATGCCGGTGCCGTTGAGTTCGAGGCGGAGGGCTTGCGTGATCGACCGTTCGCCGGCTTTCACGCCGCAGTAGGCGGCACCCCCCTCGTAGGCGGCGTGGCCCGCGATCGACCCGACATTGAGGATCCAGGCACCCGCGTGGTGCGGGATGCGCGGCAGGAGCGCGCGGGTCACGCGGATCAGGCCAATGAAGTTCGACTGCACCATGGCCTCTACGTCTGCGTCCTGCGCCGTAGCGACCGGGTCGAGTCCGTGGGCTCCGCCGGCGTTGTTGATGAGGACATCGACGGTTGGCGTGATCCCGGCCAACCACGTCGCGAAGGCTTCGACGCTTTCGGTGGAGGCGACGTCGAGGACGTGGGGGTGGACCGAGGCGGCTCCCGCGGCAACGGCCGATTCGGCCACCTGCTGCAACCGGTCCAGCCGACGCGCCCCGAGGACGACATGGCATCCGGCCTGGCCAAAGGCCACCGCCGCGGCCGCGCCGAATCCACTCGAAGCGCCCGTGATGACAATCCAACGACCCGACAGGTTCATTGCTGCCTTCCTTCGATGGCGGAAAGGAGGATGGCGGCGGCGAGGAGGAGTTGGGGGGTGACGACGGAGCGGGCCTCGGGGAGGAGTTCGACGCGGAGCTTGAAGACGAAGGGATTGAAGTTCTGGCGGAAGTGGGCGATGGGTTGGTCGCCGACAGTGACGGAGAAGGCCTGGGGAATGAGGTTGGTCAGGAGCCGCCGGAACAGGGCGAGCATCATGCTGTCCTCCTGGATGACGCCGATGGGTTGGTCGTGGGGATCAAGGAGTTCCCAGTTGTCGCGGACGAGGGAGGACCAGCCCTTGCGGCGGAGGCACCCGACCTTCGTGCCGGATTCGGAATCGAAGACGTCGTAGGCGGCGCTGAAGTCAAGGATCTGGCGCGCCTTGATGAGCATCCGTTCGTGGGACTCGGAGACGTCGGTGTAGATGCGGATGTCCTCGCGGAGCTTGAAGGCCTTCTGCCGGCTGAACATGACGACCTCGCCGGCGGTGTTGTAGACGTGGAACTGGGCGGCAAACAGGGTGAAGACCTTGCGCCGGATCAGGTACTCGTTCTCGGAATAGACGTCGGACATGGGTGGAAAGGGCTGAATGTTGTGGCGAAGCTTCCCGAATTTCCGGGATTGGTAAAGGTGGGTGTTGGAGGGATGTGACGGGTCGCAAGGCGGATATCGACGACTGCGCGGGGGCGTGGGAAGCTTCGCAGGGCGTCAGCCCATCCATGAGCATCATCGAACGCGTTGCGAAGCCGGAGTACTGGTATCAGCCGGGGCAGATGTTGCGCCGAATCCTTCGGCGCGGCCCTCTTCCTGAAGTGGCCGAAGTGATGAGTCCCTGGGGGCTGCCGATGCGGGTCCGCCCCACCGAGACGGTGGGGCATGCGATGTATCACCTCGGGGTGCTGGACCTGGCAGCGTGCGAGGTGGCATGGCGGTTGTTGGAGCCGGGTGAGACCGCGATCGATGTGGGTGCGAACATCGGGGTGTTTTCGGGGTTGCTGGCCCGTCGGACCGGGGTTTCCGGCGAGGTGCTTTCCCTCGAGCCGCATCCACGGATCCACGCGGAGTTGGCCCGTCATGTAGGTGAATGGGTCCGGCTCGGGATTCCCATGGCGAAGATCCGGCTGATTTCGGTTGCGGCGAGCGACAAGGCTGGCGTGGCCGATCTTTTCGAGCCAGAGAGCTTCGACGACAACGCAGGCTCGGCGAGTCTCGAACCGACGGGGAGCGGAAGCAGTCATCGGGTCCAGACCGACCGGCTGGATCAGATCCTGCCGAAGGGAAAGAAGTTTGGCGTGGTGAAGATCGATACCGAAGGGCATGAGCCCGCGGTGTTGAAGGGAGCCGGGGCGATGCTGACGGACGGCACGTTCCGGGACATCGTGTTCGAGGAGCATGGAACCCCACCGACCGAGACCACGCGGATCCTGCTGGATGCCGGATACACGCTGTTTTTCATCGGCCGTTCTTTTCGCGGACCGAAGCTCACGCCGCCCGAGGAACGTTCAACGCTTCCGCAGTGGTTGCCCCCGAATTATCTCGCGACGCGGGATCCAGCGCGCGCGTTGAGCCGTTGCCTGGCGGCGGGATGGAATGTGCTGCGAGGCTGATCTGTTTTCCCTACCGGAGAGATTCCTGGCTCCGGGTGGGGCCCATCCACCTTGTTGCTGGGTGAAGCCCGCCGGGTGGAGCACCCGGCCTGCAGTTGGAGTTCCAAGCGGCCAGAACGCCCGCCTTCCGAGGGGGTGGCTGCCGCCTTGCAAAAGATGGGATTTTCGCCAGAACTGGTGATGAAGGACGGTCCGCAAATGCGAGCTGCGAACCCGGGGCGTCCCTGAAACACCATGAAAACCGCGACTCCGTTCCATCGATGCGCCTCTGGGCGTTGGGTTCCCTGGCTTGGGCTTCTGCTGGGGGTCTGGACCTCGATGCTCGCCCAGACGTTGCCCGGCGGAATCCCTGCCACTGTCCGTCTGCTGCATCCGTTCTCGGGGATGACGTTCCGTCCGGATGGGGTTCATTTTGAGGCGATTGCGGTGGATCCGGATGGCGGTCCCCTGACGCGGGTGGAGTTCCTTGCCGGGGACGAGGTGGTGGCGGTTTCGGATCGTTCGGGCGACGTGTTTCCGACGGTGATCGGATTGGCGGTGCCCCACAAGGCTGCCTGGCCGAAGGCGGCGGTTGGGGTGCACGTGATCCGTGCGCGTGCGGTGGTTCAGCGTGAGGTGGTGGCGCAATCGGAGCCGGTGCGGATCGTGGTGACGGAAGGCGTGGAACCGCCACCGCCACCCCCGCCGGCTCCCACGAATGGTCCGGTGGTGGCCTTGATCGCCACCCGGCCGGCGACCTCGGAACCGAGTCCCTTGATCCGCATTGCCCCCGGTCAGTTCACCGTGACGCGGCGTGGGGATCTTTCGGAACCCTTGACGGTCCGCTATGGGATCGGTGGAACGGCGGCGAACGGAGTGGATTACCAGTTTCTGGACGGGGACCTGACGTTGGGTGCAGGCGAAGCGACCGGCGAGATCCTGGTGATGCCGATCGACGATGAGGAAGTGGAGCCGACCGAGACGGTGATGCTGAAGCTGCTGCCGGATGCGGCCTACCAAGTGTCGGCAGCGGCCTCGGCCATGGTGACGATCTTCAGCGTCACCGATCGCGAGGTGGCGACACTTCGCATCGTGTCGCCCCGGAGCGGCACGGTGTTCACGGCACCGGCGCGGATCCGTGTGGAACTCGATGCGGCGGACCCCGCGGGTTACATCCCACAGGTGGAGTTCCTGACGAACGGAGTTTCGGCGGGCGTTTCGCGGATCGACTTCATCCAGGCCCCGGAGCCGGGAACGGTGCTGCGTCATGGGATCGAGTGGGAGGAGAACCATTTTGGTGGATACGAGGTGACCGCGGTGGCGGTGGACTCGAAAGGTCGCAAGTTGGTGGCTCCCTCGATCCGGTTCTTTGTGAAGGGCACGGGTGAGCCCCCGAGGATTGTCCGCCACCCGGCGGACGTGTCCCCCGAGGATGGAGTGCTGACGAGGGATGAAGTGGCCGCGTATGCCAAAGCGTGGCGTTCGGGAGGGAAATTCGGCGCCGACCTGGTTCCGTTGCGATACGTGACCCGGGCGGGATTCCTCTCGGAAGCGGGCGACGGGTATCGGTTCGACGCGACCCGGGGCGCACTGCCGATGGCGTGGGTGAGCACGAATCCGGAGGCAGAACCTCGGCCCGGAATTGATTTCCTGCCGCCCTTTGGTGCGGGAGGCGTGATCGACTTCGGGACCAACGTCATTCCTCCACGCCTGCCGTTGAGTTACGTGGTGGCTGAGTTCCCCCGCTTCACGGAACCGGGGGAATACACTGTCCAGGTGCGGACGGGGCCGGTGACCAAGACCCGGTCGCACGCGGTTGAACTTTATCTGGGTGGCGACGTGGAATTCAGCGCCGCCTCCGACGACGGAGTGTTCGACTCCTCGAACCGGGTCGTTCGATGGGGTCCCTTTCCGGACGACACCGCGCGTCGGATGACCGTGACGTTGAAGGCTGCCGGCGAGTTCAAGATGCGGGTGGCGGGATCGTTCGATGGACGCGACGGCATCTCGGCGACGATTCCGCAGGCACCGGTGGTGCCGGGCGCGGTCGGTTCGGTGCCGCGGATTGCGACGCTGGAATCGATGGACAATGGCGGCGTGCAATTGGTGGTCCTGGGCGGCGCGGTTGGAGGCGAAATGGACGTCGAGGTCTCCACCGATCTGGTGCGGTGGGTGCGCATCGCGCGCGGGACAGCGGCTGCCGCAGCGGGAGCCATGGTCACCGTGGACGGGGACGCGGGGGACACCCCGGTGCGGTTCTACCGGGCGGTTCCGCGGACTCCGTGACGTGCGGCCGCCGGCGCATCGACCGTGCCTGAAAACGAAAACGCCGTGCGGCAGTGCCGCACGGCGTTTTGCGTTTGTCCTTGGATTCGAGGCGGCGGATGCGGTCGGTCAGAGCGCCGCGATGGATTCGTCCAGGATGCCGATCAGGTGGGCGATGGTTTCGGGGGTTTCGTCGCCCATGTTGGAGATGCGGAAGGTGGTGCCCTTGATCTTGCCGTATCCGCCGTCGATCAGGACGCCGCGGTCCTTCACGAGCTTCTGGAATTTCGCGACGTCGATGGTGCGGCCGCCGGGCTTGGCCCCGTTGTTCACGCAAACGAGGGTTCGGGACTCGAAGCCGGGTTCGGGGAACAGGGTGAAGCCGTGGCGCGCGGCCCAGTCGCGGAGCATGGTGTTGGTCCGGGTGTGGCGCGCGAAGCGGGCATCGAGGCCTTCGGCGTAGAACTCATCCAGCTTCGAGGACAGGGCGTAGACGTGCGGGATGGCCGGCGTGCTGGGCGTCATGCTTTCCCGGGCATTCTTCTCGAACTCGACGAAATCGAAGTAATAGCCGCGGTCCTTGACGGTGGCCGCCTTGGCGAGCGCCGCGGGCGATGCGGTGAAGACGGCGAGCCCCGGTGGGAGGGCGAACGCCTTCTGGGTACCCGCGAGCAGGACGTCGATCCCCAGGCTGTCGAAGGGAATCGGGAGTGCCGTCAGCGAGCTGACCGCATCGACGATGAAGGTGACATCCGGGTACTTGGCCTTGAGGGCGGCGATTTCATCGAGAGGGCTCATGACGCCGCAGCTGGTCTCATTGTGGATGAGGGTCAGGGCGTCGAACTGGCCGGTGGCGAGCCGCGCGTCGATGTCGGCAGCGCGGATGGGCGAACCCCAGGGAACCTGGAGGGCTTCGGCTTCCTTGCCGCACTTCTTGGACACGTCAAACCACTTGTCCGAGAAGGCACCGCACATGCAGTTGAGGACCTTCCGCGTGACGAGGTTGCGGAGGGCACCTTCCATGACACCCCAGGCGCTGGAGGTGGAGAGGTAAACCAGTTGGCGGGTGCCGAGGAGGGTCTGGAGCTGCGGCTGGATCTTTCCGTAGAGGTCTTTGAACCCCTGTCCGCGGTGCCCGATCATCGGCCGACAGAGGGCCTCGTAGGTCTTGGGGCTGACCTCCACGGGTCCCGGGATGTGAAGCTTGACGTGTGCCATAAGCAGGACGGCGAACGTTTCAAAAGGAACCGGCTCCCGCAAGCGGCGAGACGCCGGCTGGGGATTTGGGGGCGTATCTGGACACTGCCTCCGTTTGGAACGGGGTGGCGACGTCCTCGTCGCCGTTCCAAAGCCTTTCGCAGGGCGATGAGGACACGGCCGCCCCGGTCCCATTCCCAAACGGGGGGCATCTGGACGTTGCCCCCTGGGGATTGCTTTCGGGGCGGCGTGGATGCGGTGTCCGAGGCCAAGCCAATTGCTTGACGGCGGCGCCGGGGCGTGGGTGTGGCGGGCGGGGACTGTCCGGTGGATTCCGGGCATCGAATGCTTGACGGGGAACGGTTGTGAAGAGTGGGGAAGCAGGGCGTGGTCGAGAAGGGAAGTGGCGTGCCACGAAAACGAAAAACTGTGGCTTTTCGTGGGTAAAACAGGGGTGTGAACAACTTGGGAACAACGACGAATATGTTTCCCTCGTTCGAACGGCGGGGGTGACCTACAAGCCTCGCCCTCCGTGGAGGCCTGCTTTTTTGGGCGGGGTCCGGGCGGAGACGGTTGCCGGTGGTTTGGGATGTATTTAAGTATATGTTTATCAGCGATTTAGCATTTGAAGTGCCGGGAGTGGTGCGGGGTTCCGGGAGCCGTGGGGTGTCGGGTTCGATGGGTTTCGTGGTGGTGCAAATCGCTGGAAGGATGCCTGTTACGGTCATGAAACACGGGCAGGTGAATAAACCCTTGTTTTCGCTCTGATCCTGCCAACTCTTGACGCTCCTCATGTCGCTCAACGCAGAAGTCATCTGGTCCGCCGCGCAGGAACTCCTGCGGGGCATGTTGAAGGCAGAGATCTATGCCTTGTGGTTCGCTCCGGTGCGCGCCGGCCGGACCGAGGGAGACTCGCTTCAGCTGCTGGTTTCGGACGAGTTCTGCGAGCTCTGGCTCCGGGACAACTACCTCGACCTGCTGCGCTCGGTGGTGAGCCGGGCGGCGGTGCGTCCGATGCAGGTGGAATTCCTGGTGGACGCAGGAACCCGGGCTCCTGCTTCGGAGAGCCTGATGCTACCCGGGTTGGGAGTGGACGCCGCGGAGGCCCCGCCGGTGGAATCCAAGCCGAAGGTGGAGGTTGAGTCGGAAGTGGTGACGGGAGCGCGCGGGGAACCGCCCTTCAACCCGAACAACACCTTCGAAACGTTCGTGGTTGGCGACAACAACCAGTTCGCGCACAGCACGGCGTTGGCCGTGGCCCACAATCCGGGCAAGGCCTTCAATCCGCTCTTCCTGTTCGGCGGCGTGGGACTGGGCAAGACGCACCTGCTGCACGCGATCGGGCACCATGTGCTCCAGGGGCGACGGGGTGCGCGGGTGGCGTACCTGAGCTGCGAACGGTTCATGAACGAGTTCATCGACGCGTTGCAGACGAACTCGCTGGTGAAGTTCCGCCGGCGGTACCGGATGCTCGATGTCCTGCTGGTGGACGACATCCAGTTCCTGGGCGGCAAGGAGCGGATCCAGGAAGAGTTTTTCCATACGTTCAATGCGCTGCACGAGGCGCGGAAGCAGATCGTGCTGTCGTGCGATCGGCCCGCGAACGAGATCCGCGGGCTGGAGCAGCGGTTGATCTCGCGTTTTGAGTGGGGTCAGACCGCGGACGTCCAGCCGCCCGACGTGGAGACGCGCATGGCGATCCTCCGCAAGAAGGAGAAGGCCTTGGGCTTCCCGATTCCCCAGGAGATCACGAATTTCCTGGCGGCGCGGATCCGGACCAACGTGCGTCGGTTGGAAGGCGCATTCACCCGGGTGGCGGCGTATGCGCAGCTCACGGGGCGTCCGCTGACCCTGGAGACCGTGGAATCGCTGCTGCGCGAGATCCTTCAGGAGGAAGGCCGGCAGACGATCACGATCGATTCCATCCAGAAGCGCGTGGCGGAGCACTACGACATCCGGTTGGCCGACATGACCTCGAAGCGTCGACCCGAGAACATCGCCTTCCCACGGCAGGTGGCGATGTACCTGGCTCGGCAGCTGACGGAGTCGTCGTTGAGTTCGATCGGGGATGCGTTCGGTGGGCGGGACCACGGCACGGTGTTGCATGCGTGCCGGCAGGTGAAGGACCGGATGGAGATCGACGCGAATGTCCGGCAGACGGTGAGTTATCTGGAGAAGCAGTTGTTGCGGTAAGGATCGTTCGGGAACACCCGCTGTGACCATGAATGCCTTCTTGAAATCACGGTGGAAGCGGGCGGTAGGGATGGTCCTTGGCGTGGTCGGATGGGTGGGACTCGGAGCGGCGGAGCCGATGGCTCCGGCGCGCCAGGACCTGTTTCCGCCGGAGTCGTGGCACAACCACGGTTCCTGCATCGTGGAATTGCCGGATGGGCAGTTGCTGACGACCTGGTTCCACGGATCCGGCGAGCGGAAGTCGGATGATGTCCGGATCGAGGGATCGCGGCGGGCGCGGCGGGGTGGGGCGTGGCAACCGCGTTTTGTGATGGCGGATACGCCCGGTTATCCGGACACGAATCCGTGCCTGTTCGTGGACGCGCAGGAGCGGTTGTGGCTGATGTACCCCACGATCCTCGCGAACCTGTGGGAAAGCGCGCTGATGAAGGTACACATCAGCCATGACTACCGCCGTTCGGGTGTGCCGCGCTGGGAACGTCAGGAGGTCCTGCATGTGACCCCGGGTCCGGAGTTCGCGGCGGCGGCGGAAGCGGTGGTGCCCGCCTTGGAGAAGGAAGCGGCGGCCTCCGGGTGGGGGGCGCAGACACGTCGGGAGGTTCAGGAGTACCTCGATGCCTTCCGGTTGTATTCCACCAACAAGCAATACCTGCGATTGGGCTGGATGACGCGGGCGCATCCGAAGGTGGTGGCGGGCGGCCGGATCCTGGTGCCGCTGTACCACGATGGCTTTTCGACCTCCCTGTTTTCCTACTCGGACGATCAGGGATCGACGTGGAAGACCACGGCTCCGCTGATTGGCGGGGGCAACATCCAACCGTCCATTGTCCTTGGGGCCAACGGCACCCTTGTGACCTACATGCGCGACAATGGGCCGCCGCCAAAACGGTTGCTGATGGCGGAATCGACGGACAATGGAGCCACCTGGGGCGCGGTCCGCGACAGCGAGATCCCGAATCCGGGGTCGGGGGCGGATGTGATCCGTTTGCGGGACGGGCGGTGGCTTTACGTTGGTAACGACACCGAAGAGGGGCGGCATCGGTTGGGTGTGTGGATGACGGCGGATGATGGGCGGACGTGGCCGCACCGGAAGGCCTTGGAGGAGGCGGCGCCCGATACGGATTCCTTCGGGTATCCCAGCGCCATCCAGACCCGGAACGGTCGGATCCACATCACCTACAGCGTCCGCACGAAAGCCGGGGGCAACATCCGGCACGCGGAGTTTGACCCGGGGTGGGTGGAATCAGCGAAGCCTTGAAGTGGAAGCGGTTCCGGTTCTTCACGGGTCTGTCATCCAATCGTGACATGGAGCAGTGAGGCTCGTCACATGCGTTGGAATGAACAGGAAGCCGCATTTAGGGCCGTGGCATCCCTGGTCCCCGAGGATCTGGCGGAATTGCGCGGTGCCGTGCTGCTGATGCATGTGGCGATCGAGGCGGCACAGGCCGCGGAGCCCCCGGCGGGTCGCGTGGGGACCGAGGAGGGAGGCGTGACCATCTCGCAGATGCTCTCCGTGTATGCGTACGCGATGGGGCGGGGTTGGGTGGGTTCGGAGGAGATTGCCGCACGGTGTGTCGAGGACGGGTGC
>JAIXZE010000023.1 GCA_027489875.1 Verrucomicrobiales bacterium | reverse complement strand
TGGCCATGAAGCAGTGGTCCGACCCGATCCCATCCCGAACTCGGCCGTCAAACACTGCATTGCCGATGGTAGTGCCTGTATAGCTTGCGCGAGAGTAGGTTGCCGCCGTTTTTTTTTCCCGAAGCCGAGACTAGAGTCTCGGCTTTTTCGTTTTTGGTCGAGCCGCCGTTTTGAGTGGGTGATGCAGCATCCCGAGAGAGCTGTTGCTGTCATTTGGCGGACTGCAAACGCACGTGCTCCCTGATTTCGGTCAGGAATTCCTCGCCGTAGACACGGAGCTTTGTTTCTCCGACCCCGGGAACGTCGAGAAGCTGGGAGTCGGTGATTGGCTTTGCATTGGCCATGTACCGGAGCGAGGTGTCCCCGAAGACGATGTAGGGAGGTACCCCTTGTTCATCGGCCAAGCGTTTTCTGAGTCTGCGGAGCTTCTCGAATAGAAGCTCATCACACTCGATTTCCCCTCGCTTTGCGGATTGATTACGTGTGGTTGGGACGTCCCTTTGCCTGGTCAAAGAAATCTTGCGTCTTTCCCGAAGGGCTGTCCTGCCCGCTTCTGTCAGGGAGACGGTCGGAAATTTTCCTGATTCCTGTTGGAGAAATCCGAGGCGGATTAGTTCGCGTCCAATGGCACCCCATTCGTTCCTGGTTGTATCTCGTCCTATTCCATAGGTTGACAGAGTTTGATGGTCCCATTTGAGGACCTGCTCGCTGGCTGAAGCGGTAAGCACCGCCACGATATGATTCAATCCAACAGCGAAGCCGGACTTTTCGCGGATCCGGTAAACGCAGCTGAGGAGCTTCTGGGCTTGGATGGTGCCGTCGTAAGCTGCTTTGGGATTGAGGCAGTTGTCACAGGCTCCGCAGCCTAAGACAGAATAGACCTCCCCGAAGTATCTGAGTAAATCTACACGCCGACATTCCGGGCTTTCTGCATAATGGACCATCTGTTGGAGCTGACGTCGGGCGATCTGTCGTTCCTGTTCGTCCGTTTTCTCATCGATGAAGACGATCTGTTTGGCGACGTCACCGGGACTGAAAAGGAGTAGGCATTCGGCTGGCAGGCCATCACGTCCGGCCCTCCCGGTTTCCTGATAATAGCCTTCGAGGTTCTTCGGAAGATCATGGTGGATGACGAAGCGGACGTTGGGTTTGTTGATGCCCATGCCGAAGGCGACCGTCGCGCAGATGACCCGCACCTCGTCTCGCAAGAACCGTTCCTGATTTCTGGACCGTGTGGTGTTATCCAGACCTGCGTGGTACGCGAGGGTGGCTATGCGGTCTGCGTTGAGCTTTGCGGCGAGCGATTCGGTGCCGTTGCGGCTCGCGCAGTAGATGATTCCTGAATCGGTTGGTCGCGATTTGAGGAATGTCAGGATCTGGCTGTAGGTCTGTGCCTTTGGCAGAACCCGGTAATTGAGGTTAGGACGGTTGAAAGAGGCGACGTATGTCGCGGGGTCGCGAAGGTTGAGCTGTGTGAGGATATCGGTCCTCACCCGTTCGGTTGCGGTCGCTGTCAGCGCCATGAACGGGACGTTTGGGAATTGCGCTCGCAAGTCGCTGAGTTTGCGGTATTCCGGCCGGAAGTCGTGGCCCCATTCCGAGATGCAATGAGCCTCGTCGACGGCAACAGCGCCCAGATTCCACTGTTTGAGCTCTTCGATGAGGGTGCCGACGAACAGTCGTTCCGGGGCCACGTACAGGAGGCGGATCCGTCCTTGGTGAAGGTCGCGCCACGCGGCGCGGCGTTCGTCGCCTTCCAAGGACGAGTTCAAGCATGCGGCAGCGATGCCATTTGCGCGGAGGCTGTCGACCTGATCCTTCATCAAAGCGATGAGAGGGGAAATCACGATCGTCAGGCCGTTGCGGATGAGGGCTGGCAACTGGAAGCATAACGACTTTCCGCCTCCGGTGGGGAGCAGTGCGAAGACATCCCGGCCGGCTAGGGAATCCCTGATGATCTCCTCCTGCAGGGGGCGGAACGTCGAATAGCCGAAGTACCGTTTGAGGGGTGACAGAAGATTGGGGGAGGCAATCCCACTGTGGAGGGCACGGGGCGTGCGGTTACCCTTGGCTGCGAGATGAGCTTCAGCCTGAGCGGACAGGAATTCCGATTCGTCGTTCACGCTGCCCCTATTGAAGCGGATGGGTGGAGCTGCTGGTAGTGATTCCCGGGTGATTTTGCAGGCCTCGGCACATGCCGGAGCTTCCTTCCCGGGCGAGCTTCGGTTTGGATCGTGCGCGAGATGAATCCGTACCGAGAAATGGTCGCGGGCCATGCCCGATGGATCCGAGAAGGAAGAACAGCGCCGTTGGGGGGCTTTTTGCCGGAAAGAACGCAGACGCTTGGTGGTGAAGGGCCGGTTGTGATGATCTTTTCTCCGCACCCTGATGACGAGTGCATCGTGGGTGGGCTCCCGATTCGGTTGCAGCGCGAATGTGGATGGCGGGTTTGCAATGTGGCTGTGACGCAGGGGAGCAAGCGGGAGCGTCAGGCGGAGCGGTTGGAAGAGCTCAAGGGAGCCTGTGATTATCTTGGGTTCGCGTTGGAGACGATTGGAGAGCGTGGGCTTGAGAAGGTTACGCCGCAGGCCCGTTTGGCGGATCCCGAGGGGTGGAAGGCGAAAGTGTCGACGGTTGTCGATGTGTTGGTGCGTTGGCGGCCCCGAGCGATCCTGTTTCCGCATGTGGAAGATTGGAACGGAACCCACATCGGTGTTCATCACCTTGTGATGGACGCCTTGGCGGTGATCGGGAGCGAACTGAGTACGACGTTGATCGAGACCGAGTTTTGGGGACAGAACTACCGTCCCAACCTCCTTGTTGAGATATCCGAAGAGGTACTGACCGACTTGATCACGGCCCTTACGTTTCACGTGGGTGAAGTCCGTCGGAATCCGTACCATCTGACCCTCCCAGCCTGGATGACGAACAATGTTCGACTGGGTGGGGAAACGGTTGGAGGGCAGGGTGCGGCCCCGCCGGACTTCCCTTTTGGGACGGTTTATCGACTGCGACGTTGGGTGGGTGGACGGGTGGAGGAAGCCTATTCTGGAGGCAAGGTTGTGACGGCCAAGGACAGCCCGGCTGAATTGTTTTCGTGAAGATCGATCCCACAGCGTGACCTCCGAAGCAGACGGGCGTGTTTTTCGAGGCTAGCCAACGTTGAACTTCAGGTTTCTTCCCGAGATCCTTGTGGTCCGAACGTTCCATGGAAATCCGAGAGACCTGTGGTGGAATCCGGCTGAGCCAGCATGGAGTCGTGATCAGTGAAGTGAGGTTGAGGCCCGGACCAACGCACAGTGTCTTCGACGTGCTGGCCGGGTTGATTGCGATCCTGCGACCGCAAGTGCGGGTCGGCATCCTTGGATTTGCCGCTGGGGGGATGCTGGCGCCGTTAAGGAGTCTGGGCTGCGATGTTCGGGTGGAAGCCGTCGACCTGGACTCAGCGAGTCATGACGTCTTCCAGAAGCATTGTTCGGAGTGGGCTGGGGATGTTTGCTGGGAGCAGGCAGACGCGGTGACGTGGTTGAGTGGTCGCCGAAGGAGATACCCCGTGCTGATCGATGACCTCTCGGTGCCGACGGACGGTGACGTCTTCAAGCCGGATGTCTCCTGGGACGTGATTCCAACACTGATGCGTCGGCGCTTGGGAGCGAGTGGAGTCGTCATCTTCAACTGCTTGCCGGGTCCCGATGGCCGCATTCCTCCGGTTTTTGCTGAGCGACTGGCTCTGTTCGGACCGGTCCTTGTGATCCTGTTGGACGACTTCGAGAACAGGGTGGTTGTGGCAGGGCCGGGAACGCCGTCCGCACGGTGGGTTGGCAAGGAACTGCGCGCGGCACTGCGAAGGCTAGGGTCGCTTCAATCGGACCGACTGTGGGTGCGGAGCGGAATTCAAGCAGCGGGCATTGCGGACGGCTGACCATTGGCCAGACTGCGGTGTGGACGAAGCCCAACAACGAACCGTTCCAAGGCGGGAAGAACTGGCCGGCGTGACATCGGCTTCGACGCCGGACCTCAAGATTGCCTTGTTTCGAAGTCTCTTCCGGGGCCGTGAGGATGTTTACCCACGGCGGTTTGAAAGCTTCCGCACGGGCAAGGCGGGGTACCAGCCGGCCTGTGCGAACGAATGGGTTCGAGGGATCTGTGAGAAGCCAAAGATCCGTTGCTCGGAGTGCCTTCATCAGCGCTGGATCCCGTTGACGGACCACATCGTCCGATGGCACCTGCAAGGATTCGATGACCGAGGCCAACCGTTCGTTGCGGGAGTATATCCCATGCTGAGGGATGACACCTGCTGGTTCCTCGCCGCGGACTTTGATGGAGCCGGGTGGATCGATGATTCGCGGGCGGTGCTCGAGGCGAGTGCTGCGAAAGGGGTGCCGGCAAACCTGGAACGATCCCGCTCGGGCGAGGGCGGCCATGTGTGGTGGTTCTTCGAAGAACCTGTTCCTGCGGCAATGGCCCGACGGCTGGGCACGTTGTTGCTGACGGAGGCGATGGAAGTCCGGCCCGAAATTGGGCTGGGTTCGTACGACCGCATGTTCCCGAACCAGGACACGCTCCCAAGCGGGGGATTCGGGAACCTGATTGCATTGCCCATGCAGAAGGCCGCGCGGGAACGCGGGAACAGCGTCTTTGTGGATGCCGCGCTTCAACCGCATCCGGATCCCTGGAGTCACCTCGCGCAAGTCCGGCGGATTTCGCGGGCCTTCACGGAGACGGTGGTCGCGACTGCCGACCGGCGACACCGGATCCTTCCCATCGTCCGGGTGGCGATGGATGACGACCCGGTCCTGGCGGAACCCTGGAATCGGTCGACGAAGGCTGAGGATGCCAAGGCGATGACGGGCGGTTCCCTGCCCACTGAAGTGGAGGTGGTGCTGGCTGACCGGATCTATATTCCGCGAGAGGCCATTCCTCCGGTGCTTCGGATCCGGTTGCTTCGCCTCGCAGCCTTCCAGAATCCGCAGTTTTTCAAGGCGCAGGGGATGCGTCTGCCAACCCGGGGAATTCCGAGGATCATTTCCTGCGGGGAAGACCTTCCCAACCACGTGGCTTTGCCACGGGGATGCCGGCCTGAACTCGATGGCTTGTTCCGATTGCTGGGCATCGGTGTTCGATATCGCGATGAACGATTCGTGGGGCAACCGGTGGACGTGCGGTTCGTGGGTGAGTTGCGCCCGGAACAGATGAAGGCGGCAGAAGCGCTCGTTCCGCACGACACGGGAATCCTCGAGGCAACGACCGCCTTCGGGAAGACCGTGCTTGGCGCGTGGATGATTGCCCACCGCCGCGTGAACACCCTCGTGTTGGTGCATCGGCAACAACTCATGGACCAGTGGATCGAACGTCTGGCCTGCTTTCTGGATGTTCCGCGGTCCCGGATTGGTTCTCTGGGAGCGGGGCGACGTCGGCTCGGGGGTGAAGTGGACGTGGCGCTCATCCAGAGTCTTTCGCGTCATGAGGACTCGAAATCCCCGATTCGCGACTATGGTCAGGTGATCGTCGACGAATGCCATCATCTCTCCGCACCGAGCTATGAGGCGGTTGTCCGGATCGCGCGGGCACGGTTCTTTCTGGGCCTTTCCGCGACGCTTTCCCGCAGGGACGGGCATCATCCGATTGTCCAGATGCAATGCGGGGTGGTCCGGCATCGGGTGGACGCGAAGCGGCAGGCCGAGGAGCGGGGCTTCCGACATCATGTCTTCGTGCGGCCGACGGGATTTCGATCATCCGGGGCGCCGGAACCGGATCGACGAATGGAGTTCCAGAACCTGGGTCAGGCGCTGATCGAGGATCAGGATCGCAACAACATGGTCGTGGCCGATGCCGTTGCGGAAGTGCGTGCCGGGCGGTCCCCATTGGTCCTCACGGAGCGGGTGGAGCACGTGGACCTGCTGGAAGCGGCGCTCCGGGTTGCTTTGCCCGATGCGGCGATCGTCGTGCTGCGGGGTGGTCTTGGAAAACGGGCACTTGCGAAGGTGATGGCCTCGCTGAAGGAAATCGCGGCCGAGGTGCCCAGGATCCTTGTGGCGACCGGGAAGTTCATCGGGGAGGGCTTCGACGATTCGCGACTGGATACCCTGATCCTGACCTTCCCTGTTTCGTGGAAGGGAACGATTGCGCAGTACGTGGGACGGTTGCACCGGTTGCACCATGGGAAGAAGGAGGTGCGGGTCTATGACTACGCCGACCTCGACGTCCCGATGCTCTCGCGGATGTTTGACCGCCGATGCGCCGGTTATGAAGCGGTTGGCTATACGCTGTTGATGCCGGCGAGCGCATTGCCGGGCTGGCCGGCGGAGGTTCCGCTGCCGGTGATGCCGGAGTGGAAGCGGGATTACGCCGCCAGTGTCCGACGGTTGGTGTTGGATGGCGTCGATGTGTCGTTGGCGCGTCAGTTTGTGCACGCCACGCAACCGCCCGAACCGGGTGCCGAAGGTGTGGCGCGTGCGCGGAGTGCCACCGAGGTCTTCCTGTACCGAAGGTTGGAGACCCTTCCGGGCCTTGCTGGCCGGTTCCGGCTCAACGTCCGGCTGGCCATCCCGTTTGATGGGCTTGGCGAAATGGAGGTGGACCTCACGGACGCCGCGGCGCGGATTGCTGTGGAACTGGACGGAGCGCAGCACCTGAACGACCGCGAAGCCTATCGGCGGGATCGTGCTAAGGACGTCCGGTTGCAGGAACACGGTTGGATGGTCCTTCGATTCCTGGCCGAGGATGTTGGGCTGCGGTTGGGGGAAGTCCTGGACGCCATCCTTCGGTCTGAAGAACACCAACGTCAGGCCCGACCCTTTCGTTCCGGAACATTTTCTGAACAATCCCCTAAGAGGAACCCGGATCGCACGTCATGATCCTGGAACCGCGCTGTGCCATGAAACTTCGTCACGTCCTTGCTTCGATACTAACCGTCTGTCTTGTTGGTTCACCTATGGCCGCAGACAACGAGATTGGGTTCATCGAGACTTTTGCCCTCGCACCCGATCGCGAGGCGGTGCTCGGGCAGCTCATTCCCGGTACGGAGGACTACTACTTCTTCCACGCCCTGCATTATCAGAACACGGCACAGAAGCCGAAGCTGGCCGCCATCCTGGAGCAATGGGGTCGACGTTATCCGGACTCCGACCGACGCCGGATCATCGAGAACCGGGAGGCACTCCTTGCCTACGACGCGGATCCGCAGACCACGCTGAAGTTCTTGCGGGAACGCTTGGGTCTGTCGTTTGACCACGCGCAGGAAGTCCGCGATCGCAAGCCGGACCTGCCGACGGCGCTCGATGCCGGCCGGATCAACCATTCGGTCTTTCTCCAGAATGCCCTCGCTGACGACGGCCTGAACGGCCTCTCGCTGGAGAATCTGGAGCGACTCTTCCGTGACAAGACGGAGCTCCGACCCCAGCAACGCAGGGCGCTTCTGGGCAAGCTCACGCGGCCCGACGTTCCCGGGCTCGTCGAACTCGTCGCCGAAGATCTCAAGACGAAGGAGTCCCGCGGCTTCGGTGAATTCGGAATCCACGGCACCCTGTTGCCCGACCAGTTGGATCGCCTCCGTGAAATGGTGCCCGCCGTCACCAACCAGCAGGCCTATGTGCATGCGCGCATCCGGAAACTGGCGGCCGGGGCGGATGCCGACCCGGAGTTTGATCCCGTCGAGCGGGAAGCCTGGCTGACGCGGCTCTGGGATTACACCCGGACGCTGTCGCCGGCCTTCAACTCGCTCAAGGCCCACGTCCTTCATGCCCGTCTCCAGTTCGACCGTACCCGGGGCGTGTACGATCGGGCGCGGTTCATGGAGTACCTCAAGCTCCCGCGCCCCATGCCGTACATGAATCCGAAGTACCTGGAGCAGGCAGAGGGCGGCCGGCATGCGGCAGACCTGAACGCCCGGTTCGAGGATCTGCGGCTGGGACTGCCTCCCGTCGGATCAGACGAGGCACTCGTTCGCGAGTTCGTGATGCGGTTGTCCGCGGACGAGGCCTCCTGGGAGCCGTGGGCCGAGTGGCTTCGTGAATCCTGGCTGAAGCCCGTTTTCGCCGAGGCGAAGATCACCGCGGGTGCGGCCGAACCGGAGAAGTGGGCTTCGATGCTTTCGCCCGCCGCTTATCAGGCCCTGCGTGAGCGCGTGGACATCGAGTTTCCGGCCACCAATCCAGCCTTCCTGCCGGTCGATGCCGACGTCGCGGTGGACGTCGTCCTCAAGAACACGCCGAAGCTCATCGTCCGCATCTACGAGATCAACACGCTCGGCTTCCATCTCGGCCAGAGCCGCCCGCTCAACACCGACCTGAACCTTGACGGTCTGGTCGCGAACTCCGAACAGACCCACGACGGGGATTCCTCGCCGTTCAAGCGCGTCAGCCGGAAGTTCCAGTTCCCCGAGTTGAAGGGGCGCCGCGGAGCCTGGGTCATCGAGTTCATCGGTGGCGGCAAATCCTCCCGCGCACTCATCCGCAAGGGCCGTTATACGCTCGTGCAGCGGACGGGACCGGCCGGCGAACTGCTCACCGTCCTCGACGAAAACCGCCGGCACGCGACCAATGCGGTCGCCTGGCTCGACGGGCGCAAGCTTCAGGCGGATGCCCGGGACGGACGCATCCTGGTCCCCTTCACGGCGACACCCGGGCGACGTGCGATTGTCCTCGCGGATCCGGATGGGAGCTTTGCCAGCGCAGCCCAGTTCGATCATTCGGGAGAGCAGTACGAGCTGGACGTCCAGTTCCACGTCGAGCGCGAGCAACTGCTTGCGCGACGCGAGGCCACCTTGGCCATTCGTCCCGCCCTGCGCCTGGGAGGCGAAGTCGTGAACCCGGCACTTCTCGAAGAGGTCCGGATCGTCATCACCTCCACCACCCACGATGGCATCGACACGACCTCCGAGGTGAAGGCGCCGAAGCTCTCCGCGGAACGACTCTTCACCCACGTATTCCGGGTTCCCGATCGGGTGGCGAAGATCCGGGCGGAACTGCATGCCCGGGTTCCCGTCCTCACCAAGGGCGGTGAAAAGCAGGAACTCTACGAAGCCGAAGTCTGGGACATCAACGGCATCGACCGGACGGAGGCTACCTACGGCGGCCATTTCTCCCGCTTCGGCGTCGACCACATGTTCGAGCTACTCGGTCGCAACGGGGAGCCGGTTCCGGACCAGCAGATCCTCTTCACCTTTCATCGGCGCGGTTTCCAGAACGCCGAGACCGTCGCCCTCGGCACGGATGCCCGGGGACGCGTCCAACTTGGCCGACTCGACGATATCGTGCGCGTCACCGCCAAGGCCCCGAACGAGGCCGTCAGCGAGCTCGTCATCCGCGATTCACTCCGGACCTGGCCGTCCGCCCTCCATGCTCGTGTTGGTGAAGCCGTCCAGATCCCTTGGACGCTCCCGATGGATGGGGGCGCTGTTTCGCTTCTGGAAATGAGGGGGAACGAGTTCGTCGCCGACCGGACCGCGGCGTTGAAACTACAGGGCGCGTACCTCGAACTCGCCGGACTTCCCGCGGGCGACTACAGCCTGCGACTGCGCGATGACGAGGACCGC
>JAIXZE010000141.1 GCA_027489875.1 Verrucomicrobiales bacterium | reverse complement strand
GCACCAGTGGATCGTTCTGGTTCGGCGCTGGTTTGTCCATTCCCGGCGGTGCCAGTGCGGCGCTCGGCCGCAACCAGCGACCAGCGGTGATCCTCCGCCGACACGGAACTCACTTGAGAGCGTCGACGCATTGGATGGCGTGTGGGGGGAACCAAATCGGGTCGGTAGCCACATCCACCCCCTGGCGTCGAGCCAGCAAGGCCAACCCGCAATGCGCCCAGCACCACGACTGTTGAACCGAAGAATAGCGGTCAAGATGGATCACACATTCACGTTCGTTGATCTGAACCGCGCCCTGCTTTCTGGCCTGTTCCCATCGCTGCTCGAAATCCTTCTTCTGGTTCTTTCGGAAAGCGTCCCAATCGCCTGCGAGGTACGGGACGACCAGTTGCTTGGTGGAGGCCTTGAACGAAATGTCCTTGGAAGCCTTCCACAGGATCTCGGCTTGCGCCCTGGCCTTGCCTCCATCGCCAAGGATCGAATGCTTCAGCATCCCCGTCCATGCGCTCGCATACAGTTCGCCATCGTCCCGGGGCCTGTGACCATTGGCTCCTTCGGAGTCGGTGACCCTCTCGGCCACCATTCTGATCTGAGCGTCCTGGCAACAGAAGATCGCACAGTGAAGCAGGAACAGGTCGTGCGAGGGGCGCTTCTCGAACTGACTCGTCAGCGCCTGCATTTCCATTCCCCGGTCAACGAAAGGCTGAACCTGCCGCAGAATCTCGGAGAAAGGGGCTTTCGACAGCCATTGCCCCCAGATCCAGCCAAGGCAGCCCACGGATCGCGTCTCGCCATCGCCGAATCCGTCCTCCCTGAGATAATCCAAGGCGGCTTGGTCCAACGGGGCGTCAAACCGTGCCATCGTCCGCGAGATTCGAATCCTTCGCTCCAAACTCAGCACCCTGATTTCCATAAGGCGTCCATGCTTTCCAAAACCAAAGGCGATCCACCCGTCCATCTCACGTCCTTCTCGAAGATATAACGGTAGCGATCGTTCAACCAGACTCGGTATCCCGAGTAGAGCGCGCATTGGTCGAGCCTGTCATCGGTTGTGTTCGTGCTCATCCTGTCCGTAAACAATCCGTGGGGGTCTTGTCATGGAAGTGGCTCAGGCGACGGAGGCAATGCCTCCCCAACCCGGGTTGGCCCGGAGCTCCTCACGATAAGCCCTCCTGTTGATCTCCTGAAACTCCCGTTTGCCATTCCCTAATGGCGGGTCTTTCATAAGGATCGCGCATGCAAATCGAGAGCTTCAAGGTCTTCTGCGACCTCGCTGAAACCGAGAGCTTCACCAAGGCCGCCCAGATCAACAACATCACCCAGTCGGCGGTCTCGCAGCAGATCTCCTCGCTGGAGCGACAGCTCAAGTGCCTGCTCATTGAACGGTCGAAGAAGAAGTTCCGGCTCACCCGCGAGGGCCAACTGCTGTACGAGTACGGCAAGCAGGTCATCCAGGCGTACGAATCCCTCCTTTCCAAACTCCAGGAGGTCAAGGACATCGTCTCCGGCACGATCCGCGTCGCCACCATCTATTCCATCGGACTCCACGACCTGCCCCCGTACCTCAAGCGCTTCCTCAAGGCGTACCCCACCGTCAACGTCCACGTGGAATACCAGCGCGCCAACCAGGTGTACGACGACGTCCTCGGCAACGTGGTTGACCTGGGACTGGTGGCGTATCCCAACCGCGACCCGCGCCTCGAACTCGTTCCCCTGCGCAACGAGACGCTGTCGGTCATCTGCCATCCGAGCCATCCGCTGGCCCGGCTCAAGTCACTGACCCTCGCCGAGCTCCAGGACCAACGCTTCATCGCCTTCGAACCGGACATCCCCACCCGCAAGGCCATCGACAAGTTCCTGCGCGACCACGACGTCACCGTCCGCACCGTCATGGAGTTCGACAACATCGAGACGGTGAAGCGGGCGGTCGAGATCGAGGCGGGGATCTCCATCGTCCCTCACGCCACGGTCTCGCAGGAAGTCGCCAAGCAGACCCTCTGCTCCATTCCGTTCGTGGACGCCCAGCTGCATCGTCCGCTCGCGGTGATCTACAAGAAGAGCAAGGTGCTCAGCCCGGCCATGCGCCAGTTCATCGGGATGCTGCGGGAAGCGGCGTGAGGCGGCGCCCGGAGGCGATGTCTTCACCGATCTGAAGGAGGCTTTCGCATGGCGACGGGGACGTCGCCGTCCCGTTCCATACCGCCCCGTCCCGTGGATCCGTCCACCATGGCGGCCACCACGCGGAGCACGGTGGCCCGGCGGCTTTCCGCCAACTGCCGCAACAAGCCCAAAGGTTCGAGAAACACCGGAGGATCGGCGATCAACCCCTCGACCGTCTCGCCGTTGTAGGCCTCGGCCAGGAGTCCAGTGAGGGCCTTCAGGGTGACCGCGTCGGAATCCGACGCGAACCACCGACGTCCCTCGACCTCCGCACTCACCCACCACAGGCGCACCTGGCACCCGGGCACCCGGTGGGCGTCCACGCGCCATTCGTCCACGAGGGCCGGCCGGGTCCGTGCGCGTTCCACGGCCCATTGGAACCGCGACTGCGGATCCCGGATCGCCTTCAGTTCCGAGATCAACCACGCCCGATGGGCTCGCACTGCCTCCACGGAAGGCCGCACTGCAGGAACAATCCGTTCAACCATGTCCGTCATCCCTCATGCCCCCGGAAACATTCCCGTGCGCGGCGGACTGGGTGGCAACGCCTCCTGCATCAGGTCGACCACCCCGCGATGGGTGATGAACCAGAAAATGCCGCCGGCAACCGTCATGCCGAACGCCGGCAACCCGAGGCTCCATGGCCCAAGCCACCGATCGGCCAGCGCCCCCAGCAATCCCCCGAGTGCAAACGCGAGGAACACCATCCCGAGGAACCGCAGCTTCCAGAAATCGATCTGCCGATGCCGGATCCAGTGCCCGATCAACACGCCGATGTCGGTGACCAACCCAGTAACGTGGGTGGTCCGGATGACCAGACCGCAGTAGCTGCTCGACATCGCGTTCTGCAATCCGCAGGCCATCGCCACCAGCGGCAGGCCGTACCGCATCTTCAGCAGGATGAACGCCGTCGCCGCGCTTAACAGCGCGCCTTCGATCAACATCGCAACCCCGTACCGGCGCCCCGGAACCAGGTGGAGCGCCCCGACGATGATCCCCGCCAGGATCGCCCCACCCACAAATCCCAGGATGATCGACGCCGACGCGAACGCGTCCGCTTCCCGTCCCAGGGCCAGATCGAGGCCGAAGTGCGAGACAGCCCCCGTCATGTGGCTCACCGGGGTCCGAAAGAATCCCAGCACCACCGCGTTGATGAAGCCCGCCGTCATGGAGAGCAGCAGGGCTCCCGGCAACAGGTGGCGCACCTGACGGAAGATCTTCTGACGATCGATCGACTGCGGATGTGAGTAGGGCATGGCAGGACGGTCACCGGTTGTTCCCGTCCCACGAGAAACAACGGACCGCGACCCCGGGCCTGGCCCTCATGGGACCCGGACTTCCGAAGCACGGTCAGCGTCGCCCGATTCGAACGCCGCGTAAAGCGACGGAAGCACCAGCAATGTCAGCAGGGTTCCCACCGTTCGCCCGCCTTCAACACCCGATACGTTTGACCCAACGCCCGACACTCCGCTTCGAAGGCCTCCGTGGTCGCGGTGTTGAACGTGAACATCTCGTAATGCCCGGGAACCACCACCCGCGCGCCGATCGCCTTCGCCAGTCGCGCCGCTTCCGGCCCCCACAGGTTGCCGGACACCCGACGCTCCGGCGCGCGCCCATTGATCGGCAGGAACGCCACATCGATCCCGCGTCCAGCGAGCAGCGCCTCCATCCCCGGATACGGAATGGTGTCCCCTGAGTGATAGAAGCTCCACCCACCCCACCGGACGATGAACCCGAGATACAGCATCCGACCGTGACGGTCGCGCTCCAGGGTTTCATGCGCTGCGGGCACCGCTTCCACGCTTATACCTTCCAACTCCGCGCGTTCGGGCACGACCATTGCACCGCCCCCCCCGCCCGCACCGAAGGCCACGTCCAACCCCACGATCCGATCGTCCGCCAATCCCGATCGTTCCCGTGAAAGCGCTCGTTGCGACTCCGGACACACGAGGCGCACGGACGGATTGGCCGCCACCACAGGTCGCAACGTCTCCGCGTCGAGATGGTCCGTGTGGAGGTGCGACGACGTCACGAGGTCGATCCGCGTCAACCGCTCGGGTGCGACGACCCGTTCGGTCATGCGCACGTGCGGCTTGTCGGTTTCCGCATACTTCCGGGTGAGGGAATCGGAAAGGTAAGGATCGAAGAGAACCGTCCGACCGGCGCGGTGGACGAGATACCCCGACTGCCCCAGCCACCACACATGCGGCCCCGGCCCGGAGTTCCGGGCGGCGTCCACATCGGCCACAAAGGCGTCATCCTTCAATACGGGGCAGATCATGGGGGAGGAGTTCGAAGTTTTCAGATTCAAGTTTCAAGAACGCTTCAAGCTTCCTGACACCGCCCCCAGCCCAGACGGGGCGGCAACGTCCTCGTTGCCCTCTCTGGCCTTTTCACGAGGCAATGAGGGCATCGCAGCCCTGGCATAGGCTTCGGAACGGCGACGAGGACGTCGCCACCCCGTTCTGTCTAACTTCAAACCTGAATCTTGAAACTTGGAATTCCCCGCCCCACCTCCGCGGGGCTTGACCCCATCCCATCGCTTCCTAGGCTCGCTGGCGTTCCATCACGGCCAGAGCCTGCGAGCTGAACTCCCGTCTCCCATGAATCCCCAACCCTTCCTCCATCGGAATCGCGCGTTCACCCTCATCGAACTGCTGGTGGTCATCGCGATCATTGCGATCCTCGCGGGCATGTTGTTGCCGGCGCTTTCAACGGCGAAGGAGCAGGCCCTGCGCACCCAGTGCATCAACAACCAGAAGCAGATCCTCCTCGCCCATGCGATGTACACGGGCGACAACAACGATCGAATCAGTCCTCCAAACTGCGGCGGGGCCAGCGGGGCGGCCAACAACCAAAACCCGGCAGGATGGCTTTACAAGCCCGGCCAGGCCCTTCCCCGCGGCACCACCAATGACGGCCCCACGAAGGGCCTGTTCTATCCGATGCTGCAAAGCCGGAAGATGTATCTGTGCCCTTCCCACCGCACCAACACTGCGGCCTGGCGCAACAGCACGATCAAGTTCACTTCCTACCTGATGAGCGGCGTCGTCATCGAAAGCAACCAGTCCTTCGACTGGTCCATGGGCACCATCGGACGGACCTTTAAGTCCAGCATGTTCCAACCCACCGACATGATCTTCTGGGAAACCGAAGAAGCCGACCCCGGATACTTCAACGACGGTTCCTCCTCCCCATCCGAGGGTTTCTCCAAGCGCCACAACACCGGCGCTGTCGTCGGGCTCATTGGCGGGCACGTCGAGTACCTGAAGTGGAAGCGCTATTACCAACTCGTCGCGGATCCCAACAAGAACAGCCTCTGGTGCTTCCCTGGCAGCCGCAACGGACGCTGATCAGCCGCCCGTTCCACTCCCCCTTCCGCATGAACCTTCGCCTTCGCTCCCTCCCGGGCACGCTTTCGCTGCTTGGCCTCGCCCTTCTTCTCAGCACCGGCTGTTCCAAGGGTCCTTCCGCCTCCGAGGGCATCGCCGACCTCGAAAAATCCCTCGGCAAGGCCGCGGAAAATCCCGCCATCCAGATCGCGATTGCCGCGGCGAAGACCAACGACCTCGGCATGGGCGTCGTCGCCCTTCAGGAGGCCAAGAACGCACCCGGCCTGACCGCGGAACAACTACAGACCGTCGAACAGACCTCCCAGGCCATCGTGCAGGAACTCCTCCGACGCGCCGACGCTGGCGACGCCCGCGCCAAGGCCGACCTCCAGCTCATCGAACGTTCCCGCTCCCAGTAATCGTCCGCGCGCAGCCGAATACTTGCAGCAGTCGTCTCACGCGGATCCGCGGAGCGCGCGGAGAGCGAGGCCCGTCACGGACATTCCAACGCCGGCTACGATTCACGCAACGGTGATTGGCCCGCGTGCCATCCAAGTGTCTTTTCTCCGCGCCTCCGCGTCTCCGCGTGAACGTATCCCCACTCCAAATCGCAGGGTGAAGGCTCAGAAACCCGGCGGCCGCGCCTGATGCCAGGCGGTTCCCTGCTGCCAGGCCCGCGCGACCCGCAGGATCGCCGATTCGCCAAACCACCGCCCGATCAGGCACACCGTCGCCGGCCGGCTTCCCACCTTCGCCCCATCCGGCATCACCACGCTTGGATGGCCGCTGTAATTGGAAAAGACCAAGGTTTCCCCGACCCACGCCGGTGCCAACACCGCATCGTACCGCGCCAGCATCGCCTCCATCGCCTCCGCCAGTTCCCCGCGACCCCGGTTTGCTTCCAGGTATTCAACCGCCGGAATCAGCCGCGCCGCACGGAACAGGTTCGGCCAACTCCCCGGATCCTGCTGCACCAACCCGTCCATCCGACCATCCCGCACCCACGCCTCGAAACTTGCCGACGCCTCCGCCATCAGGATCAACCCCAACCCATCCCCGGAGAACGGCGGCAACGTCACCTCCTCGACGACCGCTCCTGCGCCACGCATCCATTCCACCACTGCGGCATGATTCGTCCACCCAGCCTTGTCCTTTCGCAGGTCACCGCCGAGCACCCCGATCCGCATGCCCGAGATCCCGGTCCGGTTGTCCCATTCAAAACCCGCCGGCGCGACCGACAGATCCTTGCCGTCCGGCCCACGGATCACCTCGAACACCAAGGCCGCATCCTCCGCGCTCCGCGCGAGCACCCCGAGTTTGTCCATGGATGGACACAGCGTCATCGCTCCCGTCCGCGGCACCCGACCAAACGTCGGCCGCAACCCGCTTACCCCACACACTGTCGAGGGCGACACAATCGACCCGAGCGTCTCCGACCCGATCGCAAACGGAACCAATCCGGCCGCCACCGCTGAAGCCGACCCCGCCGAGGATCCGCTCGATCCATCCGCGGGAGCCCATGGATTCCGCGTCTTGCCCCCGAACCACACATCGCCCATCGCCAATTCCCCGAGGCTCAATTTCGCCACCAGCACCGCACCTGCCGCCTCCAAACGCGAGATCACCGTCGCATCCGATGTCGCCACCGCATTCGATCGCACCCCGACGCCCCACGTCGTCGGCACGCCTTGCACGTCGAGCAGATCCTTCGCCCCGTACGGAATCCCATGCAACGGCCCCCGCCACTTCCCCGCGCGGATCTCCGCGTCCGCCCGACGCGCACTCTCCAGTGCCCGCGACTCCGTCAGGTTCACCACCGCATGCAACGTCCCATCGAACCGTTTCAACCGTTCGATCGCCAACACCGTCAATTCCTCCGAGCTCACCACCCGCGCCCGGACCAGCGCCGACAACTCCGCGACCCCCATCCACGCCAGAGCCTCGCGATCCGCCGGACGTTTGACGCCCGCTGGCGGCTCCCATCGGTAACCCTCCGTGAAACGCGCCGGCACCGAATCCGCCCACGGCCGAAACACCAGGGTCTGCGGCCGGGCCGGGTCCACCGGACGCTGCCGCACCGCATCGATTCCCTTCCGGTGCTGCGCCGCCACATCGCGCAGGGCCTTCATCGATTCGGCCGGAAAGCGCAATCCCAACCACTCGAGCGCCGGTGCCGGATCGGGGACGCGGGATTCCTCGGCCCGGATCACCGCGGCCCCGCCGAATCCACACAACCATCCCACGCACAGCAACACCCCCCACCTCACCCGTCCCTGTCGATCGCGCGTCACGTCCATGGCTTCCAGTCATGCGTCCGACCCGCCCCTTCCGCAAGCCTCTCCCCCCAAACCAACACTGGACGCCCCCACCGCTCTCGCGCATGGTCGCACCGTTGTCTTCTTTACGGAGGCAACAATCGAGAACCAACAACGGCTCCGCTGACTTCGGTCGGTGGAGCCGTTTTGGTCTCCCCCAAACGGAACGGGGAGGCGACGTTCTGGTCGCCGTAGTCCCGCATCCAACGTTCGTAGCCGACGACATCAGGAGGCGTCCCCATCCCCCCAACGCAAGGCTCGGAACCCGGCCCCAATCCCTGTATCCTCTCGCGCATGTCACTCCCTCCGGATCTGACACCCACCTTTGAACGGGATTTCGCCGCCGACCTGCTGGCACGCCTCGCCGCCCGCGGGGTCTACCTCGGGACCTCCTCATGGAAATACCCGGGGTGGCGCGGTCTCCTGTATTCCGACGACCGCTACACCTACCGCGGCAAGTTCAGCGAAACCCGGTTCGAGAAGAACTGCCTTTCCGAGTACGCCTCCGTCTTCCGCTCCGTCGGCGTCGACGCCGCCTATTACAGCTTCCCCTCCGAGAAGTACCTCGCCGGACTGATGGCCGACGTCCCTGAAGGCTTCCGCTTCTCCTTCAAGGTCACCGACGACATCACCCTCAAGCGCTTCCCTCACCTCGACCGCTTCGGCACCCGCAAGGGAACGGTCAACCCGCACTTCCTCGACGCCGCCCTCTTCCACGACGCCTTCCTCGCCCGGTGTGCCCCCTATCGCGACAAGGTCGGCCTCCTCATGTTCGAGTTCTCGCACTTCCACGCCACCGATTACACGCGCGGACGCGACTTCGTCGCCGACCTCGACCTCTTCCTCGGGCAACTTCCCACCGGATGGGATTACGGCATCGAGATCCGCAACCGATCGTTCATCCATCCCGACTACTTCGACGTGCTCGCGAAGCATCGCGTCGCGCACGTCTACAGCTCCTGGGAAGCCATGCCGCCCATCGATGAGCAATGGATCGCACCCGGCAGCCGGACGAATCCGGAGTGTTTCGGGGCCCGTTTCCTCCTGCGTCCCGGACGTCGCTACCAACAGGCCGTCGACCAGTTCGCCCCCTACGACCGCGTCCAGGATCCCAATCCCATCGCGCGGGGTATCCTCCTCGACATGATCCTTGCCGTGCTGCGCGAGGCCCGCACCCAGCGCGCCTACCTCTATATCAACAACCGCTTCGAAGGTTCCGCACTCGGCACCCTCGCCGCCGTCCTGCATCTGCTCCAACGCGAGCGCATCCACATCCACCCGCCGCTATGAATCCAACCCACCTTCCCACCCGGATCGCCTTGCTCTGCCTCGTCGCCCTGAGTGCTGCCGCCGCCGATCGCCCGATCGTCTACGTCGATCCCCACGGTCTCGATTCCTGGTCGGGAACCCACGCCCGGGCGAATCCCGACAAGCACCAGGGCCCGGTGGCCACCCTCACCGCCGGCCTCGCCAAGGCCCGCGAACTCCACCAATCCCACCCCGGCACTCCTGTCACCGTCCAACTCTCCCCAGGCCGTCACACCCTCGACGCCCCCCTCGACCTCGGGCCCGACGACAGCTTCGTCGAGATCGTCGGTGCCAATGGCCGCCGTCCTTCCGTCCTCTCGGGCGGACAGCTCATCGAAGGCTGGAAACCCTCCACCAGCGATCCCCGTATCTGGGAGGTGACGCTGCCGGAAGTCGCCCACGGTTCCTGGTACTTCCACCAACTGTTCGTCAACGGCCAGCGCGTCCAACGCGCCCGCACGCCCAACACCGGCTTCCTCCAAACCGCCGGTCCCCTCTCCACCAGCGCACCCATCGAACTTTCCTTCAAGCCCGGCGACCTGCGCCCGTCCTGGGCCGCCGAACCCGACGCGCGCGTCATCGTCCTGATGAAGTGGACCGATCTCCACCTGCCCCTCCGTGCCGTCGATCCCAGCCGAAACATCGCACGCCTCGCCGGCGGCCCACGGCCCTATTGGATGGATGAACCCGACGCCCGCTATTGGGTCGAGAACACCGCCGACAGCCTCGATGCCCCCGGCGAATGGCACCTCGACCGCGCCACGGGCCGGTTGCGCTTCTTCCCCCCGCCCAAGCTCAACCTCAAGCGCGCTGTCGTCATCGCCCCACGCCTCCCATCCCTCGTCCACATCCACGGCACGGCCGCCCGCCCCGTGCGCAACGTCCGCTTCCGCAACGTGACCTTCGCCGATTCGGACTATGCCATGCCCGCTGACGGCCTGATCTCGCCCCAGGCCGCCGTCGTGATTCCCGGCACCTTCCACGCCCTCCACGCCGTCGAGTGCGAACTCGATCAGTGCCGCTTCGAGAACCTCGGCGGATACGGCATCGAACTCGGGCGCGGCTGCCAATCCTGGAACATCCACCACTGCCGCCTCGACGGCCTCGGTGCCGGCGGACTTCGCCTCGGTGAACCCGGAGATTCCAACCCTGCCCCTGCCGACGCCAACCATTCCCACGTCTTCGCCGACAACGTCCTCACCCGGCTCGGCCGCGTCTTCGCGCCCGCCGTCGGAATCCTCGTCTTCCACAGCGGGACCAACCGGATCGTCCATAACCATATCCAGGACCTCTATTATACCGGCATCTCCGTGGGGTGGAACTGGGGCTACCAATCCACCCCCTGCCGTGCCAATGAGATCGCCTACAACCGCGTCGAGGACGTCGGTCAGGCCCGGCTCAGCGACATGGGCGGCATCTATACCCTCGGCCCCCAGCCGGGAACCCACATCCACCACAACCTCTTTCGCAACGTCGACAGCTACCGCTACGGCGGATGGGGCCTCTACACCGACGAAGGCAGCACGGGAATCCTCCTCGAAGACAACGTCGTCTACGGCTGCAAGGACGCCGGATTCCACCAGCACTACGGACGCGACAACGTCATCCGCAACAATCTGATCGCCTTCAACCGCAACCATCAGGTCATGCGCACCCGCTCCGAGGATCATCTCTCCTTCTCTTTCACGAACAACGTCGTCATCCACGATGCCGGCACCCTCCTCGGCTCCAGCTGGTCCGGTTCCACCAACCAGTTCTGGATGGACGCCAACACCTATTGGGACACCCGACTCGGCACCAACACCGCCGGGTACCGCTTCCTCAAGCAGTCCTGGTCCGAGTGGCAGGCCCGCGGCCAGGATTCCTCCTCCCGCATCGCCGATCCCCTCCTCAAGGATCCCACCCGACCCGAACTCGGCCTCAAGCCCAACTCCCCCGCGTTCCGGTCCGGATTCAAACCCATCGATCTCCGCAACATCGGCCCACGTCCGAGGTGAGGCCCCCGGCCACATCCTCCCGAATTCTTTTCTCCCCCAACCCACCCCACCAAGGGCACAACCGGGACGTGCAGGATGGACTTCGCCAACGACTCCTTGCCGGGTGGGAACAACTGCCCCCGGAAACGCGGCGTCATGCCGTCGGGTGGTCTGCCTTCATCGCCGGCCTGATCCTGCTTGGGCTTTGGGTTCCGTGGTTGTCGGCCGGCATCTGGACCAGCCTGAACATGGTGCAGGTCGGACTCGCCTTGGGCCGATCGCTCCTCCGTCCCTATGCCTTGATCCGTGCCTGGCCCGTGCTCGCCCGCTGGTCGATCGCGCTCTCCATGGTTGGATCCCTCCTCGTCCGGACCTTGATCGAACCCCTGCTCTCCCAGTGGATCGAACGGACGATCCCGCCCAACCTCCTTTTCCTCGCCGTCCTGGTGCTCGTGTTCCCGTTCGTGCTGCTGGGCACCGCCCTTGTCGGCGTCTGCGGCGGAGCGCTGGGAGCCCAACTTGCCACCGAACCCAAGCGCCGCCTCGAACTCGCCCGACTCGGCGTGCGCGGCGTTTGGCTCACGCTCGCCGCCCTCCTCCTCGTCGGCTTCGTCTGGGAACTGTGCTTCGGACTCACGCTCCCGGTGTTCCTGTCCATCGTCCTTTCCTTCCCGTGGGTCATGCTCCGCACCGGACATCTCATGGCCCACGACTCCGACCAGGCCTCCGCCGAATACTTCGACCGGATCCTCAAGCAGGCCCTCGTCTGGCGCCTGCCCGCGCGCTGGGGCTCCGCCCCGCTCGATCTCCGTGCCACCGCCCTTTCGCTGGTCGCCTTCGGGGTCGCCGCCAGCCTCAACGCCCTCGCCATCCTCGGCCCCCTGCAGGCCACCGCCCTCACCGGACTCATCCAGATCCAGAACGCGTTCCACCACCTTCCCGCGGCCCTCTTCACCGGTGTCCGTCCTTCTCCGCTCGGATTCTCCCGCCGCATCGTCCTCGTCGACTGGGACTCCGACACCATGCGCCAGGTCCACACGGAATCGTCCGAACCCCGCGTGCAAGCAGACGTCATCGAGCGTCTCTCCCAATGGAAGGCCCTCCGCGTCGTCCTGCCCCCGCCCACGCTCGACGCCGTCAACCTTCCCGACTCCCAGGTCGTCGCCGATGTCGGCCCAGACGACGCCCAGCGCGCCCGGACCGATCTCCCCCGCCTCATCGAATCCGTCCGCAACTCGCGTCGGGTCCTTTTCCAGACCACGGAGGGACACGCACGCCGCATCTTCGACGAAGTCCTTCGCGGGCTCGAACGGGGATCCGGTCCCGGTCAACCGGAGTTCGACAACGCCGTTGAGAACGTCGCCGAAGATCCCCTGCGCGAACTCCGCACCGCCGCCCTCGAATCCGCCTCCGGGTGGCTCGCCTCCCTGCGCGTAGCCGCGCTCCCGCTGATCACGGCGAACAGCCGCACCAACCCGCCCGGCTCCATCCCCTGGCAGCTCTACCAGGCCGTCACCGGCGACACCAACCCGCCCACGACCAGCGCGGATCGCCGCACCCTCCAACTCGCCAACCGCAACGTTCCCCTCGCCCATCCCGACGCCATCCTGGTCGACCTCCAACGCGCCACCCCCGGGCACGACTTCAACCGCGTGACCTATTCCTCCATCCTGCGCAACGAACCCGTGTTCACCGGCACCGGTACCGGTCCCAAGGCCTGGCAATCCGCCCCCACCTTCTTCGAGGACAAGATCGTCTTCCTCCAACCCGTCGTCCCCAGCCTGCACGCCACCGCACTCGGCGAGATGTCACGGACCGAACTTCTCGCCTACGCCACCCAGACCCTCCTCGACGGAAAGCCGTTCGCGCGCGTCTCCACCCCCTGGGCCAACACGTGCGCCCTCCTCGTCGCGCTCGCCGTGGGCCTCGCCTCGGCCCGTTCCAACCCGATCCACGGCTCATGGCGCCTTCTGGTCGCCCTCACCGCCATCGCCGGTCTCACCCTCTGGGGTGCCCTCGACGACGTCTGGATCGATCCGGTGCTCCCCGGCAGCGCCGCCCTCCTTGCCTTCCTCGGCGTTACCCAGCTCACCTCCACCCTCGACCGCCTCGCCCGCGACCGGAACCGGAGCATGCTCCAACGCTTCGTGGCACCCGAGGTCGTCGCCGACATGATGGACCGTCAGGACGGCCGCGCCGAACTCGGTGGCCAGCGCGAGGAGGTCGCCGTCCTGTTCGCCGACGTCCGCGGCTTCACCCAGTTCGCCGAAGCCCACCCGCCCGAGGAAGTCATGCGGGTCGTCAACGCCTACCTCGCGGCGCTCACCGACGCCCTCAACGCCCATGGCGGCATCCTCGACAAGTACACCGGCGACGGCCTCATGGCGCTCTTCCGCCTGAGCGACCGCGGCCCCGACGCACTCCCTCGTGCCGTCCTTGCGGCCCTCGCCATGCGCGACGCCGTGCTGCGCCTCTCGGAGGATCGCACCCGCGGCGGCGACAACTCGCTGAAGGTCGGCATCTCCCTCCACGTCGGCGACGCCGTCCTCGGGCTCGTCGGCAACCCGCGCCGGCAGATCAACTTCACCGCGCTGGGCCACACCGTCGTGGTGGCCGCCCGACTCCAGGCCGTCGCCGGCGGCGGCGAAGTCGTCATCACCGGCGAAGTCGCCGACCGCATCCACGACCAGTTCCACCTCGAGGAACGGGCCTCCCTGCAGGCCAAGGGCATCTCCCAACCCCTCCGCGTCTACCGCGTCCTCAATCCCACCCCACGGTCTTGAGGGGCAGAGTTGGAAGTTTTCAGTTTCAAGTTTGAAGCAAACTGGAAAACCCAACTGTAGGCCGCGTGCCCCCACGCGGCGGGAGCAGAGTTCGAAGCTTTCAGTCTCAAGTTTGATGCGCGGTCCGCATTGGGCACGCCACAGACACGCGGAAGTTGCCCGATGGCGGATTCGGTACGCCGGAGGCGTTGCAGCCGATAGCCCCGGGTCGTGCGAAGCACGCACCCGGGGAATGGCGGGTCAAAATGGAATCCGCACCCCGGAGGGGTGCGAAGATCCGTGAGTCTGCAACCCCTGTCGGGGTAGGTGACATCTTGGGTGCCCAGGTCCCGGGGTCGCTTCGCACCCCGGGCTACCCGCTTCAACGCCTCCGGCGTACCCCGGAGGCACAACCATGGACTTCACGTCCAGAACCCCAAGGTTGAACTCCACCCGACCACCACCCCAATCTACGCCTCCCGACCATGCACAGCCCACGCCCCCCTTCACCCGGACGCCGCGTTCGATGGGTTCTCCTCACCGGACTGCTGATCGGTGCCGCCTTCGTCGCCCTGCTGTTCTTCGGTGACCCGCTTCCCCACTTCGAGGCTCGCGTTGCCGCCCTCCAGCGCACCGGTCAACCCGTGGTCCCCTCCGACCTTCCCGGTTCCTCCCCGATCCCTCCCGAGGTGCAGACACAGGTCACCGCCTTGAACCAAGCCCTCGCACGGCTGGACAGCCGCCTGAACCCCACAACGTCCGTTCCCGATTGGGACCAAGTGCCGGCGGCCAACGACGCCCTCTTCCACGAGACCGTCGACCTCCGCCGGGAAATCAGGAATCACCTGCGATCCGAACCCGTGCTGAAGGCCCTGCTCCAACCCGCCCCCGATCACCCGGTAACCGACGAGTTTGGACGGCAAGTGGCCCAAATGTCTGTGCGCCACAGAATTGAACGCTGGCTCCTCGCCACCAGTCGCCAGCGGGCACTGTCCAAGGATCCCGCGGAGGCGGTGGAACTGTTCGCAGACGCCGTGAAACTGCGCACCACACCCATCCAGCGCGATGGATCGTTCCTCTGGATCATGGACGGGGCCGACTACACCCGCACCCTCATCCAACTCCTGGAATCCGGGAGCCTCGACGACCCACAATTGTCCCGTATCCGTCAGTCCCTCGAAACCCTGGAAAGTGCTCCGCTCCTCCGCGACGGCCAACTCCTGGAGCGCGCCCAGTTCATCCAGGTGATCCGGAAGATCGCCCACGAGGGAAATGTCCCCGTGGCTCCGATCCTAGGCTTCCGCAATCAGTCCATCGCCGCCGTTCTGTCCTTGCGCATGCGGATGTTCGTGGGTCTCGGATTCCTCGACGAGGCCGCCTGCATCGGCCTCGATGAATTCAACGCCCAACTGGCCTCCCTCGACCGGATCGGAAACGCCTCAAATCCTCCGGACGGTCGATTGCGCGAGGAGCGCATCCATTCAGCCTCCCGTTGGGTTCGCGAGCTCTACCTCGGTCCCACGAGAACCGAGTACAACGGAGCCATTGCGCCCAAGACCCATGCGCGGATGGGACTCCTCGCCATCGCCGCCCATCGATACCGACTCGACCATGGCGGCCGTTTTCCCTCCACCCCCGCCGACCTCATCCCGAAATATCTGGAGGTGCTTCCCGTAGACCCCGCCTCCGGTGGACCACCCATCTTTCAGTCGCTCAACCCCGGCATCGGCATCGGATTCGACCGCTCCAGCCTCACCGGCACCAAAGCCGTCATGCCCACCGATCCCGGCGGCCCTGGAACGCTTCTGCAACTGACGCGCTGAGGTGGATCTGACCTGCAATCGAAGTTCCCAGTTCCCAGTGGCCAGATCTCTGCAGGCCGCGTGCCCCCACGCGGCGGGAGCAGAGTTCGAAGCTTTAAGTCTCAAGCTTGATGCGTGGTCCGCATTGGGCACGCCACAGACACGCGGAAGTTGCCCGATGGCGGATTCGGTACGCCGGAGGTGTTGCAGCCGATAGCCCCGGGTCGTGTGAAGCACGCACCCGGGGAATGGCGGGTCAAAATGGAATCCGCACCCCGGGCTACCCGCTTCAACGCCTCCGGCGTACCCCAGAGGCACAACCAAGGACTTCAGGTCATTTGGGAACGGGCATCCGCGCGGGCGGATCTGGACAGGGCCCCCTTCTGGAAGGGATTCGGGGCGGCGATGTCCTCATCGCCATTGGGAATGGCTTTGGAACGGCGACGAGGACGCCGCCACCCCGTTGCAGGCAGGGGCAGTATCAAGATGCGCCCGATCCCGGCGCGCCCAGAACCCCAAGGTTGAACTCCACCCGACCACCACCCCATTGGGACCACGTGGCGGCGTCCAACGACGCCCTCTTCCACGAGACCGTCGCCCCTCCTCAGAGCGTATATCCCTCTTCACCATGCTCGGCCAGGTCGAGTCCCTGATGCTCGGTCTCCTCCGGCACGCGACACCCGATCGTCCAATCGATCACGTAATACAGCGCGACGGTCACCACCACGGAGAGCAGCAGCACCAATCCACCCGCCTTCAGCTGTTCAACCCAGAGGGTTCCGCCGACCAGCGGCTTGATCCGGGCGGCGTCCAGATTCGGATTCACCGTGGAGGTGGCCAGGAATCCGGCCATCACCGTTCCGAGCGTTCCTCCCACCGCGTGGACGCCGAACGTATCGAGGGAATCATCATACCCGAACAACGCCTTCAGCTTCGCGCATGCGAGGTAGGTCGACACCCCCGCGACCGCGCCGATGATCACCGCGCCGGTCGGCGACACGAAGCCGGAGGCTGGGGTGATGGTGGCAAGACCAGCGACCGCGCCGGAACACATTCCAAGGATGGATGGCTTTCCGCGCAGGATCAGTTCGATCAACGCCCACATGCACAGGCCGACTCCCGCGCTCAGCGTCGTGGCCACGAAGGCATTCGAAGAGACAACATCCGCCGCCACGGCTGAACCCGCGTTGAACCCGTACCACCCGAACCAGAGCATTCCGGTGCCCACCATGCAGAGCACCATGTTGTGCGGCACGATCGGCTCACGGCCATATCCCTTCCGGGGTCCGAGCAGCAGGCACAGCACCAAGGCGCTCCAACCCGACGTCATGTGCACCACGATGCCACCGGCGAAATCCACCGCCTTGATCCTCGCCTGATCGTTCCAGAGCCCGTTCATCCAGCCGTCCGCCCCCCAGAGCATGTGTGCCGACGGGAAGTAGACCACGAACATCCAGACCGTGCAGAACACCATCAGTGCCTTGTACCGCATCCGCTCGGCGATCGCCCCCACAATCAGCCCGGGCGTGATGATCGCGAACATCAACTGGTACATGGCGTACACGTTGTGGGACACCCACGCGCCGTAGTCCGCGTTCGGTGCCGCCGTCACCCCCCTCAGGAAACTCCAGTCGAGGCCGCCAAGGAACGGGGAGCCCTTGCTGAAGCTCAGTGAATACCCGCACGCCCACCACAGGACCGTGACGATGCCGGCCAGCCCCAGGCACTGGGCCAGGACCGACAGGACATTCTTCCGCCGCACCAACCCGCCATAAAACAGCGCCAAGCCCGGCAGCGTCATGAACAACACCAACCCTGCGCTCATCATCATCCAACCGTTGTGACCGGGACCCGGGGTCCCCTGAAGACTTGTCGCCGGTGCCCCGTTCCTGAAATACGCCTCCAGATCCGCCAACCGCTGCTCCACCGTCGGGTCGGCCGCCCGCATCCCTGCCATGCAGCCCAGAAAACCGGCCAGCACCATCCAGAATCGCATCCTTTTCATCACAGTGGCTTCCGTCATCTACGCTCCCCGGCACGCGTTGCCTCACGCATGGATCCAGGGGAACGGAGCCGAGAAACTGCCAAACCACCGCCGACCGAAGCAACGCGATTCATGAGGTCTACTCATGCAAACAGTGAACCAAATCAAATTCACGTATCGTACCGGTTCCTCATGACATCCTGTCCGCCTTTCAAACCTCGAATTCCTTCCGGATCGCGCCGACCTCGGCCTTGAGCATCCGACCGACGCGCATCCGGGCCATGTAGAGCTGGGCGGCATTGACGCCGAGCAAGGCGCAGATGCGATCCGTGGGCCAGTCCTGCAGCGTGCCGAGGTCGAACATCTGCCATTGGCCCGGCGACACCTTCGTCTTGACCCGTTCCATCGCCAGCTGGACCAGGTTTCGCCGCCATTCCTCCTCCCACGCCTGCCCGAGTGATTCCGATGCCGGATCGGCGTACTCAGCAATGTCGGAGGTCGGGACCGATTCATGCCGCTGTTGACGCTCGCGCTTCCGGAACTGATCCGCGACGCGGCGACGGGCGATCTGGAACAGCCACCCCTTGAAGGAACCCTTGGCGCTGTCGTATCGAAACCCCGGCATTTCCCGGGCGACAGAAACCAGCGTCTCCTGCAAGGCCTCCTCGGCTTCGGTGGCATTGAGTCCGGCCTTGAGGGCCAACCCGTGGATCACACCGCCATACAGATTGAAGAAACGCTGCCAGCCTTCGTGATCGGCGTGATCCTTCAGCCGCGTCAGCAGACTCTGACGCGTGGCCTCGAGCCCGACGGACATCCGACGATGCCTCCGGATCTCCTCAACCGCTGTGGACGCTTCCCCCATTCAACAAGCCATTCGCCGTCTTTCGCCGAATCTAACGAACAATTCGCACTGGTTCGCGCGGAGCCTCCAGCAACGTCAGCCCACCGGAGGACGTCACCACGGCGAGCCAACGTCCCCCGGGTGAGAAACCAAGCGAACCCAATCCGCGCCCCTGGTCGAAGCGCAACACACCCGCCTCGCGCCCCGCGGCGAGGCTCCAGAACTTCAGCACCCCGCCGCCGCTCAGCACCGCCAGCGTCCGCCGATCCGGAGCCAGTGCCACGTCATGCACGGATGCCGAATGCCCACCCAACAATGCCAGCTCACGACGGTTCTCCACATCCCACACCCGCGCCGTGTCATCCCAACTTCCCGTGGCCATCACGTTCCCATCCACCGAAAAGGCCCCCGAAGCGACCGCCATCCGGTGTCCCTCGAACGTGTGCAGGAGTTCCCCCGTCCGCAGATCCCAAAGCCGCGCCGTCCGATCCATGCACCCGGAAAGCAGTCGTGTTCCATCGGGAGAAACATCCAGAGAAACGATCATCATCCTATGCCCGTCGAGACGCCGCACCGCTTGATCCGACCCCACCGCCTCGACGGTGATCCCCCCGTCATCGTGTCCGTTCACCAGCCAACGTCCGTCCGCGGTCAGCAATCGGCGCGTGTAGCTGGCAGGAGGCGTCCGGACCTGGATGGATTCCAGCAACCGGCCATCCTCCATCGACCGTCGTTCAAAGGTCGAATCATTGACCAGCAAGCTCAGGCTGCGCCCATCCGCGCTGAACCCACCCAACTCTGCCGCATCGAAGACCTGAACGGTCTGCCCCGACTCCAGATCCAGAACGTGAATCCCCTGATCGCGGCGGCGCAGGGCGATCCACCGGTCATCCGGCGAGAAGGCAGGGGCCTGGATCACATCGTCGAAACGCAGGCGGGGAATCCGCGGAACTGTGTTCCAGAACCGCACCGTCTGGTCCTTGCCTGCCGACGCCAACTGCTTTCCGTCCGGCAACCAGAGCACCGACCACACCTCGCTCCCATGCCCTCGCAGGACCGACTCCGGTTCCAGAGTCTGGGCGTCCCACAACCGGATGGACTGATCGTTTCCGCCACTCGCGAGGCGCATGCCGTCCGGCGAGAACGCAACCGTCCACACGATGGAACCTTCGTGGGTTGTCAGGCTGCGCAACCGCCGTCGCGAGGCGACATCCCACAGCATCAACCGACCGTCGCGCGACCCACTGGCCATCCGGGTTCCATCCGGCGAGAAGGCCACGGAGAGCACGAGGCCGACATCCGCCATTTCGCCCACCGGTTCCAGCGCCGGCCACGACCACAGCTTCAACACGTCCCCCCACGATCCCGTGACCAGCAGGCGACCGTCGGGCGAGAACCAGGCGCGCCCACCAGAAGCCGGCAACTCCCGCTCCAACCGCAGTCCGCTATCCACCACCTCGGTCACGCCATTCGTTTCGAAAAGGAGCATGTGCGCCCCGCGCACCAGCCGCGTATCCCCCGGCGCGAACTGGATGCTGGGAGATGCCGAACCGACATTCGTTTTCCACGTCCCCGACGCCAGGTCCAGCAATGCCGTCATCGGCCGGTTGCCGCCTTCGACCGCAATGCGCGTCCCCTTCGAGTCCATCGCCATGGTCATGATCGCGCACCCCGGCAACGTCCATCGGCGCAACTCCCGCCCCTCGGCGATGGACCACTCCCGGATGGTACCGTCGAAGCTTCCCGAGAACACCGTGCGCCCCGCCGGCGCGAGCAACAGCGAGGACACCACCTGGTCGTGTCCGCGCATCACCCCGAGGCTGTCACCGCGAACGCGGTGCCACAGATGATGCCACTCAAAGCCGCGTAGATCGGCGGAACCCGAGCCTGTCCGGTAGGCCGCGAGCAATTCCTCGGCGCGCCCGTAGTTCCCGGAATCAAGGGCCTGCTGGGCCAGGTTCATGTCCGCGGCGTACAGGTTCTGCCGGGCCACCAATTCCTTCTCTTCGATCAACCGTCGCTGGCGGGCTTCCGATGCCGCACGCTCGCGGGCTTCGACGGCCTGCTTCCGTTCGAACATCACGCCGATCAATCCCAGCAACCCGACCGCCGCAGCCACCAGGCCCAGCCTTCGCCACGTCGTGACCAGGCGCGCGTTCCGCCGCAACCGCCGGACGGATCGCCCCGCATCCACCAGCAGGAGTTCGCCGCGCAACTCCGATGCGTTGGCGTGGCGGGCCGCCGCTTCAGGGGCGCAGGCGCGCAGGATGATCTCGTTCAACTCCGCAAAGGCCGCGGCATCGGGAGTGTCCAGCACCTCGCGCGGAAGGTCGGGAAAGTCCAACCGGTTCCGGCCCGTCACCATTTCGTAGAGGACCTTTCCCAAGCCGAAGAAATCCGCCGTGGGCGAACCGGGCCCCTCGGGCGGGATGTAGCCATCCGTGCCGACGAAGGACCGCGCGTCGCCCAGACCCGCCACCAGTCCAATGTCTGCCAGCTTGGGCTGACCACCGACGAAAATGATGTTCGATGGTTTGACGTCCCGATGGACAAGTCCCTGCGCATGCAGGAAGCCCAGCGCCTCGGCCACGACGGCCCCGATCCGGGCGCACTCCCCAACGGGCAACCGGACCTGTCGACGCACACGTTCCCCCAACGTCATCGGGACGTAAGCGTCCATCCTCGTACCGGTGACCTCGTCGGCCGGATCGGCCAATTCGATGACGTAGTAGAAGTACCCGGCGGCATCGTCGCGCCCCACCTGCAACACATCCGTCAGCCCGGGGTGCAACCGCGAGATCGGCTCGTAGTGCTTCAGGCCGGTGAACTCGCGCTCGTACGTCCGGTCATGGTCAAACCGCGCCCGCCGGACCACCTTCACCGCCCGATACACACCGGTCACGTTGCGCGCCAGCCACACCTCGCCGTAGGCCCCCGCCCCGATGCGCCGGATCAACGCATGATCTGCGACAACCGGAACTGCCCCGGTCCCCTCTCCATCGACCCGCGATTGAGATCCATCCGACACCCCGCGAACCTACCGGCACCGCCGAATCCGAAGCCACCGCGAATCCTGCCAATCCCTGTCGCCCTCTCCCAAAACCCCTCCTCACGGCGATCAGGACATCGCCTCCCCGATCCAGATCCAAATCCGGGGTGGCGACGTCCCCGTCGCCCTCTCCCAAAGCTCCTCCCCATTGCGATGAGGACATCGCCTCCCCGTTCCAGATTCAAATCCGGGGTGGTGACGTCCCCGTCGCCCTCTCCCAAAGCTCCTCTCCATGGCGATGAAGACATCGCCTCCCCGATCCAGATCCAAATCCGGGGTGGTGACGTCCCCGTCGCCCTCTCCCAAAGCTCCTCCCCATGGCGATGAGGACATCGCCTCCCCGATCAGGCGAGGATCTCCCGGATCACGTCACCCTCCACATTCGTCAACCGCCGCTGCACGCCATTGTGCTCGAACGTCAGCCGCTCATGGTTCAATCCCAGCAGGTGGAGGATCGTGGCATTGAGGTCGTACAACGGGCGCACGTCTTGGATGGCCTTCTTCCCGAGTTCATCGGTTATCCCGTGGCTCACGCCGCCGCGCACGCCCGCTCCCGTCATCCAGCAGGTGAACCCGTCCGGGTTGTGGTCGCGTCCGACCGCTCCCTTCTGGAAGAACGGCATGCGACCGAACTCGGTGCACCACACGACCAGCGTATCCTCCAGAAGCCCGCGCTGACGCAGGTCCCGGATCAACGCCGCCGCAGGCTGGTCAAGGATCGACGCGTGCCGCAGGTACTGTTCCTTCAGCTTGCTGTGTCCGTCCCAGTTCAACTCCCCGCCGCTGGCGTACGCGCCATTGAACAACTGCACGAACCGAACCCCCTTCTCGATCAGGCGCCGTGCGAGGATGCAGTTCTTCGCAAAGGCCGCCTTGGTCGGGTTGGCGGTGTCGTCCGCCCCATAACTCCGGAGGATGTGCGCCGGTTCCGTCGAGAGATCGCTGATCTCCGGGACGCTCATCTGCATCCGGGCCGCCAGCTCATAGCTCGCGATCCGCGCCGCCAGCTTGCCGTCTCCGGGGTTCGACTCCAGATGCCGGTCGTTCAACCGCCGCAACAGAGCGCGCGCCGCGCGGTCTGCTTCGGGTCCAACACCCGCAGCCGCCAGATGCCGCACCGGATCCTGCGCGCTGAAGGTGGTTCCCTGAAACGCCGCCGGCAGGAACCCAGGTCCCCAGTTGTTCGCACCGTTCTGCGGCACCCCGCGTGGATCCAGGATGGAGACATACGCCGGCAAATCCTGGTTCTCGCTGCCCAGCGCGTAACTCACCCACGAACCCAGGCTCGGAAAACCGTCCAGCACCGAACCCGTCGAAAGGAAGTTCTCCGCCGGCCCGTGCGTGTTGCTCTTGCTCGTCAGCGAATGGATGAACGCGATGTCGTCCGTCAGTTCCGCCAGATGCGGGATGAGATCCGAAACCATCTTTCCCGACTGCCCCCGCGGGCGGAACTCGAACTGCGGCCGCGCCAGTTCACCCGCCGGCCCCTGGAACGTCACCGCCGGGCCGCCGGGCATCGGCTTCCCGTCGTACCGGATCAACTCCGGTTTGTAGTCCCACGTCTCCAGCTGACTGACCGCCCCGGCGCAGAAGATCACCACCACCCGACGCGCCTTGGCGAAGGCATGGGGTCGACGAGGCGCATACGGATGGGCGGGATCAATCACCGGGTTCTCCGCCGACGCCAGCAAACCGTCCTGCCCGAGCAGACTCGCCAAGGCCACGCCACCCAGCGAGGTCGCTGCGTGCCCCAGAAAACCGCGACGATCCAGTAGGTGTCGCCGTTGCGCCGCGTAGTGTTGCCTCGAATCGCTCATGGGAACCCCCGGAACACCGAAACCCGGTCGTGGTGCCGGTCACATCTCCGCCTCGAACTCCGCCAACGACCCCACCGTCCAGACCCGCTTCGCCCACCGTCGCAACACCACCTCGTCTGCCACGGCCTCCAGTCGGGGATGTACCGACTCGGAAGCAACCCCGAACCGTTCCCGCAAGGCCTCCGCGATCGTCTCCCGCAAGAGGGTGAGCCGGCCTTCCTGACGGCCTTCCTCCAGAGCTTCCGCACGAACCAATCGATCGTAGGTGCTGATGTACCGCATACTCGTCTCCTTCTGTAAGCGTCCCAATTCCTCACGGAAAATTACCTCCTCCTCCACCGGCAACGCCAGCAACCAGTTCATCAACCGCAGCACCTCCGCCACTTCCTCCACACTGGCCTCCGACTC
>JAIXZE010000018.1 GCA_027489875.1 Verrucomicrobiales bacterium | reverse complement strand
TTCCCATTTCCGGGCCCATGTCCATGTCCTCCATCCGTTGCCTCGGTGCCGACCCCTCCGGCGGACCGCCCCTTGTTTCCATCCAGGGCTGCGGCGGGTCTTTCGGGATGAACAACGGCAAACTCGGTTGTGACGTCGGCATCGGTGAGACCCAGCTCGCGGGCGAGCGTCTCGCGTCGAATGGATTCGTCGCCCGGCCGTCCGTCCCGGTGGGCGATCCGCAGGTGGAACAGTCCCCGTCGGGCGAGAACGATCCATTCCCCGGTGCGACTGATGGCGATGATGGGTGAATCCCGGCGTGCCATCCACACGACGTCAGTCAGGCTGGCCCGGATGGGCGTCACCCGAAGCGAGCATTCGCTGGCGGCCGCGACCACCTGCTCAAACCGGTGGGAGCGATCCGAACCCGAGATGGCCTGTGTGGCGCGCAGGGCTGCATCTCGCGCCAGAAGCGGGTCGAAGGGAACCCCTGTCTGACGTGCGAGTTGCTCGATAGTCCGTGCCAGGAGCAGGGCCTGCGTTGGGACTTCGGGGCCTTGGTTGCCGGCTTCTGAGGATCTTGGGTCCATCCAGTTTTGGTGGGGTGAGAGCAGTGACAGGGGTGTGTCGTTGTGACTGTCGGTCAGAATGCGCCGGGAACGTCCGCAGGGCAAACGCAGCTTCGAGTGGCTTTTTCCATCGGGCGGCAAGCTGCGGATGGAAGTGGCGGTGTCAAGAGGGGCGAACCGCAGCCTGGGCAACCAGGGTCAGACAGAATACCAAGATTTGGATGGTGTCGGTGGAATCCTGACAGCTATAGAGTCTTTCCATCAGGCCGGTTCATGGGTCTTGTTCATAGGACGTCCGTCTGGCGTCTCGGATGGTTGCCCGGCTTGGTTCAGAGGTGGCGTTTTCGGGTGGGACCCCGCAAGGGGAAACACGGGAATCCACCTCTGTTTTTTTTGTTTGGGTGCCCTTTTGGTGCCGGTCGGGCGCGTCATGCCACTGGCTCCTCCAGAAACGGGGTGGCGACGTCCTCGTCGCCGTCATGCGGCCAATTCCCACAGCGGACGGTGTGAAGACGTGCCCATGCCGATCTCGCCAACGGTTGGAGGGTGGTGTTGAGTGCGTGCGTGATGCTTCGATGGCCGATGGTGATGTTGGGCCTGGCCCTGGGCTGGGTGGCGATGGTTGCCCGTGCGCAGACCGGCAAGGCCGAGGCGGACGCCGCCTGGCTTGCCGAGCATTACACCAAGTTCGAGCGTAAGATCCCGATGCGTGACGGCGTCAAGTTGTTCACGCGGATCTACATACCCAAGGAAGACGCGACGAATTACCCGATTGTCCTGACCCGGACGCCGTATGCGCTCAAGCCGTACGGGCCGGACAATTATCAGGATCCGGGCGGAACCTTCGAAGCGCTCGCCCGTGACCGGTTCATCCTCGTGACGCAGGACGTGCGCGGACGCCACGCCTCGGAGGGGGTGTTCGAGCACGTTCGGCCGTTCAATCCGGGGAAGGCCGGTGTGGTGACGGACGAAAGTTCGGACGCGTGGGATACGATCGATTGGCTCGTCAAGAATGTCCCCGGGAACAACGGGAAGGTCGGAATGTTCGGGATCTCGTATCCGGGGTTCTACACCTCGATGGGGATGATCGACAGCCACCCGGCACTGAAGGCGGCCTCGCCGCAGGCGCCGATCTCGGACTGGTTCATGGGGGATGACATCCACCACAACGGGGCCTTCTTCCTCGCCCAGAACTTCGGGTTTTTCTACTGGTTCGAGCAGAAGTCGGACGATCCGTTGCGGGATGGCGGAAAGCGGTTCGTGTTCAACAACCCGGATGGGTACGACTTCTACCTCCGGATGGGACCGCTGGCGCGGTCGGAGTCGGACCACTTTCGCGGCAAGGTGCCCGTCTGGCGGGATTTCCTGGCGCATCCGAATTACGACGCCTGGTGGCAGGCGCGGAACATCCGACCGCACCTCAAGAACGTGAAGTGTGCGGTGATGACCGTGGGCGGATGGTACGACGCGGAGGACCTGTTCGGGGCGCTGGAAACCTACCGATGGACCGAAAAGCTGAATCCCGGGATCACCAACCTGCTGGTGATGGGACCGTGGACGCATGGGCAGTGGGGATCGAGCGACGGGGATCGGGTGGGAGACATCTCGTTCCGGGCGAAGACCGGCGTGCATTACCGGGAAAAGATGGAACTGCCGTTCTTCCGATATCACCTGAAGGGCGATACGAACCTCTCGCTCCCGGAGGCGATGATGTTCGAGACCGGGACTTACCGATGGCGTCGGTTCGGTGTGTGGCCGCCGGCCGAGGCTCGCGAGGAGGATCTGTTCCTGCACGCTGGCGGGCGGCTTGTCCGTGGACGGGCACCCACGGAGGGTGTTTCGGCTGCGGATGAATTCATCAGTGATCCGGCAAAGCCGGTGCCATTCACGATGGAGGTGACCACCGATTATCCGAGGGGGTATCCCACCCACGACCAACGCTTCGCGGCGACGCGTCCGGACGTCCTGGTCTACGAAACCGAGCCGTTGGAGGAGGACCTGACCCTCGCCGGACCCGTCGTCGTGACCCTGAAGGTGTCGACCACCGGTACCGACTCGGACTGGGTGGTGAAGGTGATCGATGTGCACGATCCTGACTTTCCGGATCCCAATCCGAATCCGGCGCACGTGCGCATGGGCGGGTACCAGCAACTGGTTCGGGGTGACGTGATGCGGGCGCGGTTCCGGAACAGTTTCGAGAAGCCGGAACCGATGGAGCCGGGGAAGGTGACCGAGGTGACCTTCACGATGCCGGACGTACTGCACACTTTCCGGCGGGGGCATCGGATGGTGGTGCACGTCCAGAGTTCCTGGTTTCCGTTGGTGGACCGGAACCCGCAGACGTTCGTGAACATCCACACGGCGACCGAACGGGATTTCGTGAAGGCGACGCATCGGGTGCATCGGGGCGGGGACGCCTTGTCGAAGCTTCGGGTGCAGGTGTTGCCGGCGGGGATGCGGTAGGCAGGACCGAGCTTTGTTTCGGGGTGGCGATGTCCTCATCGCCATGGGAATGGCTCTGGAACGGCGACGAGGACGTCGCCTCCCCGTTCCATTGGACGTCGCCTCCCCGTTCCGTGCGGGGGCGGTGTCACAATGCTCCCATGGCGTGGGGCTGAACGGAAAGTTCCTCGCGGGGTTTGGCGACCGGGCTTAGTCTGGGAGCATGGTTTACGATCCGGGATTCGATGCGCTGTTGCAGCGGGTTTGGGATGGCGGTCGGGTGAGTGCGGCCGAATTGCGTCGGTTGGCCGGGCTTCCATTGGAGGAACTGGGGGCGCTGGCGGATCGGCGGCGGCAGTTGGCGCGGAGTGCCGCGCATGGCGGCCGCGGCAACGGGATCGTGAGCTACATCGTCGACCGGAACGTCAACTACACGAACGTCTGCAACGTGTACTGCAAGTTCTGCGCGTTCTGGCGGACGGCGAAGGACAGCGACTCCTACGTGATCACGCACGAGGAGATGGACCAGAAGATCGAGGAAACCCTGTCGCTGGGTGGCACCCAGATCCTCATGCAGGGCGGGCATCATCCGAAGCTGACGAAGCAATGGTACCTCGACCTGCTCTCGCACATCCGGGACCGTTTCCCGCAGGTGAACGTGCACGGCTTCAGCCCGAGCGAGTTCATCCACTTCCAGGAGGTCTTCGGCGAGCCCGTCGAGCAGATCCTTCGTGATTTCGTGGCCGCGGGTCTGGGGTCAGTGCCTGGGGGTGGGGGCGAGATCCTCGTCGATCGCGTGCGGAAACGGATTGCCCCCCTGAAGGCGGACACCGGCGAATGGATGGGCGTGATGGACAAAGCCCATGCGATGGGCCTGGCGAGTTCGGCCACGATGATGTTCGGCCATGTGGAGACTTTGGACGATCGTATCGAGCACCTGGAGGTGCTGCGGTCGCAGCAGGATGTTTCGTTGGGGCGATTGGTGGATGCCGGCAAGCTGGGTGTGGGCGAGGAAGCCGGGCCCATGGAACGGGCGCGTGCGTACAGTGCGGCACTGGAGTCGGGTGCATTGCGCGGTGGAGCCTTCACCGCCTTCATCTGTTGGACGTTCCAGCCGGAGAATACCGTGCTCAAGGCGCCCACGGTTGGAGCGCATGAATACCTTCGGACGCAGGCATTGGGCCGGATCTACCTGGACAATTTCCCGAGCGTGCAGAGCTCGTGGGTGACGCAGGGGCAGGAGGTGGGACAGGTGGCCCTCAAGTACGGCGCGAACGACCTCGGATCGATCATGATCGAGGAAAATGTCGTGAGCAGCGCCGGCACGACCTTCCGGATGGGGGTGGCGGACATGCAGCGGTTGATTGCCGACCTGGGCATGGAGCCCCGCCCCCGCGACAACTGGTACCGCTTGGTGGGATAGAATTCCCTCTGGCCTTGAGGGGTACCGCGGGTAGTTTCGGGCCGACGGTTTTTTCAAACACACGACGATGAGCACTCCCACTGGAGACATTGCCCTGATCGGCCTGGCGGTGATGGGGCAGAACCTGGTCCTCAACATGAACGATCACGGCTTCACGGTCGTGGCGTACAACCGGACGACGTCCAAGGTGGACGACTTCCTGGCCAACGAGGCCAAGGGAACGAAGATCCTCGGGGCGCATTCGGTGGCGGAGATGGTCTCCAAGCTGAAGCGTCCACGCCGCGTGATGCTCATGGTGAAGGCGGGGGCCGCGGTGGACGAATTCATCGCCCAGTTGCTGCCGCATCTGGAACCGGGCGACATCGTCATCGACGGCGGAAACTCGCTCTACAACGACACCGATCGCCGCGTGAAGGAGCTTGAGGCGCGTGGGTTGCTGTACGTCGGCACCGGCGTCTCGGGTGGTGAGGAAGGTGCCCGTTTTGGTCCCAGCATCATGCCGGGCGGATCGGCGGCGGCGTGGCCGCATGTGAAGGAGATCTTCCAGGGCATCTCGGCGAAGGTCGACGGGGGTGCCGCGTGCTGTGACTGGGTGGGCGGCGGTGGTTCGGGCCATTACGTGAAGATGGTCCACAACGGCATCGAGTACGGTGACATGCAGCTGATCTGCGAGGCGTACGAGTTGATGCGTGAAGGGTTGGGGATGACCGCCGACGAGATGGCCTCCGTGTTCAGCGAGTGGAACACCGGGGACCTGGACAGCTTCCTGATCGAGATCACGGCGAACATCCTCGCGAAAAAGGACGAAGATGGTGGCGCGCTGGTGGACAAGATCCTGGATACCGCCGGTCAGAAGGGCACGGGCAAGTGGACGGTGATCGACTCGGCCAACCTCGCCCAGCCGGTGACCTTGATTGCCGAGGCCGTTTTCTCCCGGTGCGTCAGCGCCATGAAGGACGAGCGCGTGGCGGCCTCCACCGTCCTGAAGGGACCCGAGCCGAAGCTGGACGCAGATCGCGCCGCCTTCGTCGAAGACATCCGGAAGGCCCTCTACGCCTCGAAGATGGTCAGCTACGCCCAGGGCTACATGCTCATGCGCGCGGCCGCGAAGGAGTACGGTTGGGATCTCAACTACGGCGGCATCGCCCTGATGTGGCGTGGGGGTTGCATCATCCGCAGCCGGTTCCTGGGCAAGATCAAGGAGGCCTTCGACAAGGATCCGGGCCTGGTGAACCTGATGCTCGATGGCTACTTCCGGGATGAATTGGCGAAGTGCCAGGCGGGATGGCGCCGCGTCGTCGCAGCTGCGGCGATGAACGGGTTGCCGGTGCCCGCGTTCAGCACGGCGCTTGCATTCTACGACAGCTATCGCGCAGCCCGGTTGCCCGCGAACCTCCTGCAGGCGCAGCGCGATTACTTCGGTGCCCATACCTACGAGCGCATCGATCAGCCGCGTGGAAAGTTCTTCCACACCAACTGGACCGGCACGGGTGGCCGCGTCAGCTCGAGCACCTACAACGCCTGAACGGGCGGGGATAGCTCGTGGAAAGCCTGGAACTCCCGGTACGATCCGGCGGGTTCCAGGCTTTTTGTTTTGGCTTTGGCGACCCTCCGCCCAAGGCGGCGTCCGTTGCGTCAGGAATCTGCGGAACTCACTGGGCGTTTGAGCCAAGGGACGCTGGATCCGCGATGCGCGGGGAAGCGATGGCACGCACGAGGGCGGCCTGGAGGGTCGGGAGGGTGACCGGCTTGGCCAGGTAGTCATCCATGCCGGCGGCGTGGCAGGATTCCCTGCTGTGTTCCAGGGCGTGGGCGGTAAAGGCCACGATGTAGGGAGAGCCGTAGATCGCCGGGTTCTCGCGGATGATGCGCGTGGCTTCCCATCCGTCCATTCCCGGCATCTGGCAGTCCATCAGGATGACGTCGACCGGATGGCTGGCGAGGAGGGTGAGCATCTCAAGGCCATCCGAAGTGGTGATGGGATCGATGCCCATGCCCTGGAGCATCAGGACGGCGATGCGCAGGTTCACGGGATGATCCTCGGCGACGAGCATCCGCAGGCCCGTGGGCTGCGGTAGGATTTCCTCGCGGTGTTCGGACTCCACTTCCGCAAGGGAGTGCGCTGTTCCGATGGGATTCGCGAGGAGCCATTCCCCGAGACGGTCCGCGAGAAGGGGTTTGGGCAACCATCCGTCGATTTCGGGTCCTCCGTCCTGCGCGGCGATGGGGGGGCGGGTCTTGGGGGCCAGGAGGAGCACTGGGCTGCGTGCGAAGCGTGGGGATTGGCGGATGCGTTGGAGTTCCGAAGACGTGAAGGAGGGGGTGCTTTGCGGGTTGATGATCAGGAAGGGGGCTTCCGATGAGGAGGAATTGCTGGCTTTGAGGGCACTGTCGATGCCGGGGTAGCAATGGGTGACCTGAATGCCGAGTTGTCGCAGTTGATCGAGGATGGATTGTCCGGTGGCGGGATTCCGGGAGATCACGACCCCATGGGTTTTGTGGTCGAGTCGGGGTGTGATGGGGGCGGGGGATTGCACCTCTGCGACCATGGAAAACACAAAGGTGGACCCTGACCCCGGGACGCTGTGGCAGGAGACGCTGCCGCCCATGAGGGAGGCCAGACGACGGCTGATTGCCAGGCCGAGCCCTGTCCCGCCAAAGCGACGGGAAGTGCGGGCGTCCCCCTGTTCGAACGGATTGAACAGGCGTTCCTGGATTTCGGGAGCGATGCCGATCCCTGTATCCCGAACGGCCCAGCGGATCTCGGAGCGGCCATCCGGGAGGGGGATCGCCTCGACGGTGATTTCGACCTCACCGCGCTCGGTGAACTTGACCGCGTTGCTGAGGAGATTGAGGAGGATCTGCCGGATGCGGCCAAGGTCGCCGATGAGTTGGGCGGGAACGCCGGAATCCACGCGGGCGAGGAGTTCAAGGGAACGGGCGTCGGCCGAGGGGGCGATGACGTCGAGTGTCTCGCGGAGGAGTTGGCGTGGGCTGAAGGGGGCGGTGGTCAGTTCCAATCGACCGGCCTCGATCTTTGAGAAATCGAGGACATCGCCGATGACCTGGAGGAGGGCTTCGCCGGAATGGCGGATGGTGAGGGCGAACTCGCGTTGGTTCCGTTCGAGCGGGGTGTCGAGGAGGAGGCTGGTCATGCCGATCACACCGTTCAAGGGGGTGCGGAGCTCGTGGCTCATGTTGGCGAGGAACTCTCCCTTTGCGCGGTTGGCAGTTTCCGCCAGCACTTCGGCGCGGCGGCGTTCGGCGAGTTCGTCCTGGAGGGCGCGGGTGCGGCGATCAACCTCCGCCCGCAGTTCGTCGCGGTGCTTGATGAGCGCGGCGGAGTGGTCGTGGATGGCGGCAGACATCCGGTTGAACCCTCGGGTGAGTTCGGCGATCTCGTCGTTGGCCGTCACGGGCAGGGCGTGGGCGCGGACACCCCGTTCCATGGAGCGGACGGCCTGAACGAGTCGTTCGAGGGGGGCGAGGACGGAGGCGCGGAGGATCCAGCCCAGCAGGAGGACCTCAAGGCCCGGGATGAGGATGAAGGCAATCGCGAAGCCGATGCTGAGTGCGGTATACTCCCGACGCCACTGGTTGTTGAGGTCGATGATGAATCCCACATCGGTGGTGGCGATGGAGGGCCTGCCATTGAAGACCTCCAGCGGTGCGGGTGGAATCTTCCGGCCGAGCATGATCCCGGCGAAGCGAAGGATGGGGTGACCACGGGCGAGGTCGTGGTCGGGGTCGGAAAGGTCCAGGTAATTGAATGCGATGCGGCCGTCGGAATGAAGGACGGCCTGGAAGGTCGGCGTGAAGGAGGGGTGCTCCCATGCGGGAAGCCTGAGCCAGGTGACGACGAGACGGTTGGGGCCGGAATGGATCATGATCTGGCCGCCGAGTTTTGGATCGGGGTTCAGGTTGATGTACCCCGGGGCGATCATGGGGTGTCGGTCCTTGGCCCAGCGGAGGTCGGCATAACTGTGACCGCGGGGCCCGAGGGTGATGAAGCCGTTCTTGTCGACGACCGCCTCGTTGAAATTTGTGCCTGCGAAAGGAAACGAAAACTGGAGGGGGGTGTGGATTGCTTCGGCGTTGACCCAGTTGGTGCCGAAGGCCGAGTCCCATTGAAGGCTCCCCGTGGTCACGCGGAAGGCGTTGCCTTCGGGATGGCAGAGGATCGATTGGTTGTCGGCGAGGGTTGAGGCGTGGGTGCGGCGGGCGATGGGCTGGAACTGGTGACGGACGATGATCGCGTAGTGGACGATCAAGGTGATGAGGATGAGCGCCCCGAGGCTGACAACGGCGGTGAACCCTTGAATGCGGAAGCGCAGGCCGACGGGTTCATCAACGGTGGAAATGTACCGATAGGTGAACAGGAAAAGGATGGTGAGGGAGCCGAAGCTGTTGGTGGCCTGGGTGACCCAATCCGGCAGGATGCGCACGCCGCCCTGACTGATGGCAGAGATGAGGACGGATCCGGTCACCAGGAATCCGAGGAATCCAAGCGTCCGGAGTCGCATGCTCAACGGGTGGATCAGGGTTCGGCGCCACCCCCTGCTGGCGGCCTCGACCGAGGCCAGGCGGAGGAATCGCCGCGTGAGAAGGTACGCAGGCAGCGCCAGGGCGAAGGTTGGGTTGAGGCTTTCGAGGGAGGTACGCCACTGGACGCTTTCGTCGACGATGAGTGCGTGGAACCGACGTCCGTTCGTCCAGAGTTCCACCAGCAGGGTGGCTGCACTGAGGATGCGGGTCGTCTGGTACGTCCCAAGGAGGGTTGGATCCGGGCCTTGGAGATGCTGGGCGAAATGCAGGATGACCGCTGCGGCCAGGACCACGAAAGTGGGTTTCAGGTAACCACCGATGATGGACCAGGGGCCCTCCAAGCCCGACTCGATGAATCCACAGAGGGCGAACGGGACCAGGAGCGTGAAGGTCGCCAGCAGGGATCGCGTGGCGGTGCGGTCCGGTGCGGCAATGCGGGCCAGCGGCAGCAGTGCGCTGGCGCTCAGGACGCACAAGACCAGAAGCGCGAGGTATCCAGCGGCGGCTGGGGTCAGCAGGAAGGTCCCTGGGCTGGCGAGATTCACGACTTCGGCATCCGGGAGGTTGTGCCTGAATCGATTCTCGAACGGGAGAATCGGGCATACCCGTGATTCACCAAATTAGTCAGAATTCAGTACCGTCGGGTTTTCCAATTTTAGGTAATTTATGTGCCCGGATTCGGGAGGCTGGGCGGTGTGCAGCGTGGTGAGCCGGCTGCCCGTGCAAGGGCTTCCTGGAGTGCGGGCAGGCGCACCGGTTTGGCGAGGTAGTCGTCCATGCCGGCGGCGCGGCAGGCCGCCTCGTCGCTGGCGAGCGCGTGCGCCGTGAAGGCCACAATGTAGGGGTCGCCGAAGACCTCGGGTTCGGACCGGATCCTTTGGGCGGTCTCGTAGCCATCGACATCGGCCATCTGGCAGTCGAGGAGGAGGACGTCCACGGGTTGGGTCCGGAGGAACGCGAGGGCTTCACGACCGTTGGAGGCCACGGCGGGTTCGATGCCGCAGCGCCGCAGCATCAGGATGGCGAGCCGTTGGTTGACCGGGTTGTCCTCCGCGATCAGGACGCGTAGCGGCGGGAGTTCGGCCGAGGGTGGTGGAGCGGGGGGACGTTCCGCGCCGAGGGATTGACCAGGTGCCTTGTCGGGAGCGCCAAGCCAGGGGAGGAGGGAGTCCGGAAGGAGTGGCTTTGGGATCCATCCGCGGATCCTGAACTCCTCCTGTTGTCGGGCGGTGGGCGGGTGCGACTTCGGAACGAGGAGGATGATCTCGCTTTTGGCGAATCGTGGATCCTGACGCAGGCGGTGGATGGTTTCTCCCGGGAACTCGCCCTTGGTGGGGCGATCGAGCACCAGACGCTCCACGCAAGGGCCGGGAATGGGAGACGGGAAGGGGATCTGTTCCTCGGAGGCGACGAGGGCGGGCGGTGGGAGTTGGAGTTGGGCAAGCAGCTTTGGAAAGCGTTCGCGGGTCGTGGTACTGCTGGAGATCAGGGCAAACGTGGTTGGAGTCGTGGTGGCGTAGACCGGGGCGGGGGCATCCACGGAGGCGGGCAATGTGAAGTGGAAGGAGGAGCCGCGGCCCGGGATGCTCTCACAGCGGATGGTGCCGCCCATGAGGTCGGCGAGACCGCGGCTGATGGCGAGGCCGAGGCCGGTGCCCCCGAACCGTCGGGAGGTGGAGGTGTCGGCCTGTTCAAAGGGTGCGAAGAGCCGGTCGAGGGTTTCGGGAGCGATCCCAATGCCGGTATCGCGGACGGTCCAGAGGAGGGTGACGCGATCGTTGGGTTGTTGGATGGCCGTCAGGGTGAGGTCGATCTCGCCCTGTTCGGTGAACTTGATGGCGTTGCTCAGGAGGTTGAGGAGGACCTGCCGGATGCGGCTTCCGTCGCCGATGACACGGAGGGGCACATTGGGATCGATGGCCGCGGTGAGTTCGAGTCCGTGGGCATCGGCCGCGGCACCGACGACGTCGAGGACATCGCGGAGGAGGGTTGCCGGGGAGAACGGAGCAGATTGGAGGGTGAGTCGGCCGGCTTCGATTTTCGAGAAGTCGAGGATGTCACCGATGATGGAGAGGAGGGCTTCGGCAGATTGGCGGGCGGTGGAGGCGAACTCGCGCTGGACGTGGTCCAGTTGGGTGTCGAGCAGAAGGGAGGTCATTCCGATGACGCCGTGGAGGGGAGTGCGGAGCTCGTGGCTCATGTTGGCGAGGAACTCGCTCTTGGCGTGGTTGGCGGCTTCGGCGCGTTGCTCGGCACGTTTGCGTTCCCGGAGTTCTTCTTCGAGCGCCCGCGTGCGGACGCGGACTTCCTCACCGAGTTGGTCGCGGTGCTTCGTGAGGGCCTCGGCGGCAGCGGCGACGGAGGCGGTCATCCGGTTGAAACCGCCGGTGAGGTACCCGATCTCATCGTTGGATACGATGGGGAGGGGCTGGATGCGTTGGCCCTGTTCGACCTGCTGTACGGCCGCGACGAGCCGGTCCAGCGGAGCGAGCAGATCCCTTCGGAGCGCCCAGCCGAAGAAACCGATGAGCAGGACGGGCGAACCGAGGATCACGGCGGCCATCTGGACACCGAAGGTCGCGAACTGCCGGCGCCATTCGGCGACGACGTTGATGGCAAAGCCAGCCGCAGGAGGGCCCTGATGGCTTGGATGCCCGCGATAAAGCGGGATGTCTGGAATCGATGCTGTCGGGCCCGGGAATACCCCGAGGAACTGGATGTTTGGCGGCTGGGCGGCGGCGTCCGGATTCCGGTTGTCGATGTCGGCGTAGTTGAACTGGATCCGTCCGTCCCGGTGCAGGATCGCCTGGAATTCCGGTGTGAAGGAGGGTTGCTGCCAGCAGCTGAGCCGCGACCAGGTAACAACCAACTCGTGAGCGTTGGTCTGGATCAGGACGCGCCCCCCGCGGGAAGTGTCCGGGTTGAGGTCGACGAATGCCGGGACGATCATCGGTGCCTGGTTCAGTCGCCACCGGAAGTTCGCATATTCGCAGCTGCGGTCTCCCAGCATGATGAGGCCGTTCTTGTCGACGACGACCCGGGAGTGATGGGTGCCAAGGAAGGGGAATCCGAAGGGAAGGTCTACGGTCTGATCCTCACCCTGCATGGGCGTACCTCCATTCGGCCTCCAATCGAGGGCCCCGTTCAGGAGGTGGAATCCTTCCGGGGAGGGAACGAAAAGCACGGATTGCTGGCTGGTGAGGAGGTCGAAGTTCGATTTGTTGTTCCGACTCAACCAGACCCGTCCTCGCAGGTTCGTGGAATGGACAACGACACTCACGAGGGTCAGCAGCAGCAGCAGGCTGACGGCAAGCAGTCCCAGCAGCCGCGTCCGGAAGCTGGTTTGGTCCGACAGCCGCGACACGTAGCCGTAGGCGAAGAGGAAGAGGATCGCGAGGGAGCCAAAGCTGTTGATGATCTCGCAGGTCCAGTCCGAGAAACCGAAAAACCGGAAGCCTGTTGTCGCTGCCATCGCGACGGCGGCCGCCAGGAGGGAAGCGAAAAAGCGGGAGGCGCGAAGCTGGGGATTTTGGGGATTGAGGATGGCCATCCGGAGCCCGTGGACCCGCGCTTCCTCCTGGGTGAAGAGGAAGAACCGGCGGAGGAAGATGTAGCAGGCAAGCAGCAGGACCAGCGGAGGCATGGAATCCTCGGCGAAGTTCCGCCACTGCACCCGGCCTTCGAAGAGGAGGAGGCCGGACCGCCGCAATAGCGTCCAGCACTCCGACAGGCATGCGAGTACCGCGATCGTGGAGGCGATGCGATACTCGGTGCGGAGTCGAGGATCGGGTTGATGGACGTGGTAAGCGAACCGGAGCAGTGCGGCCCCGGCGAAGACGGCGCAGAACGGCTTGAGGTAGACTCCGACGAGGGACCATCCCAGCAGGAATCCATTTTCTGCCGCACCTCCCAGGGCGAAGAGGGCAATCGCCGCAAAGCCTGCGAACAGGCTTTGACTGGCGGCCCGGCAGGGGTGCGTTGAACGGGCTGTACCGAACAGTGTGGAGACGACCAGGGAGGACAGGAGGAATTGCGCCAGATACCCGGCGGTCGCCGGGGTCAGTGAGAAGGTGCTGAAGGGTGAGGCGTTCACAGACCTTCAGGAGTGTTTGAAGTCGCAGGGAAACCCTGACAGACAAACTTGGGATTTTGGGGACACCGCGGCGCAAGGCTATGCCTTGGACCGATTGGGAGCCATGGAGAAATCCACGAAAAAGCCCTCCGGGAACCGGAGGGCTTGGCGGAGTTCGAAGATTTCAGTTTCAAGGTTCAAGCAGGGGACGCGCAGGCCGATCCGTTGAACCTGGAACGTCAAACCCTGCCGACCACAGCCTCCTGACGTTGGCTGCTGCCGAAGTCGAGGGTCAGGACCGGCGACGGAGGGTCCAACCGAGGACCAGCGTGCCGGCGCCCAGCAGGGCCCAGGTGCCGGGCTCGGGCACCACGCGAAAGGCGTGGACGCCGTTGTTGGGGGCGATGACGTAGACGATGGAGCCGTCTGCGTTGAAGTCGACGCCGCCGACGCCGTTGGAGTTGGCGTTCGTGGTGGCCAGCACCTCGGCATCGAGGGGCGTGTTGGCGCCCGTGGTCACCAGGCTGGCAACGTCGTAGAGGTTGACGCTGTTGGGGCCGGTGGTGGGGGCGTACCCGTAGGCCACGAGAAGACCGTCACCGTAGGCGAGCGGGCCGGACGTGCCGCCGCCAGTGCCGAGGGTGAAGGAGGAGGTGAGGGTGGCAGTCAGGGTGCTGACGTCATAGGAGATGTAGCGCAGCGCGCCGCCCTGCTTGGCGTAGATGGTGTTGCCTTCGCCGAAGTCCAGGCCGAGGCGGAGGTCACCGCCGGAGATGCCCGTGACGTTGAGGGTGGACGGGGTGAACGTGGAGCCGTCGGCCGTACCGAGGTGGAAGAGGCGTGTGGCGGTGGCGACTCCTGTGCCGCCCTGACCGGCGATGATCTCGGTGGAGGATCCGGATCCGCGGACGGTGAAGCTGTCACCGAAACGGCCCGCGCCCGGGTTGCCGGAATAAACGAGGGTGGGTTCAGAGGATTCGTTGGCCCAGCGGTACACGCGGAACGGCGACGTAGCGGCGTCCGTGACGAGGTTGGCTCCGTAGATGGCACCGTCTGCAGCGACGGAAACCATGTTGAGTGCGAACGTTCCGCCGGAGATGCCGGCGACGCTCAGGGTTCCCTTCTCGACGCCGGTGGCGCCGTCCAGGATTCGGACACCGGTGCCACCGGCCCGGGTAGCGACGAGGAGGTTGCCGCTCACCGGGTTGAACCCACCACCGCGGGTCAGGTTACCGGTGTCCGGAAAGGTGGTGGCGTTGACCGGGGCCACGGACCAGTAGGATTCGAGTGTGAGGGACTGGGCGAAGGCAGGAACTGCCCCGAGCAGCGCGACAGCGAGGTGGAGGGATTTTGAGCTCATTGATGGAAGAAATCTGAAGATCAACGAGGGGTTGCCACAGCCGGACGATCGGGTCAAAGCCAAACTTCCCGATTGGCCACTCCAGGGCGCATCTGGACCCTGCCCCCGTTTGAGAATTGGAACGGGGCGGCGATGTCCTCATCGCCTTGGGAATGGCTTCGGAACGGCGACGAGGACGTCGCCACCCCGTTCCATGCGGGAGCAGTGTCCAGATGCGCCCGCCACTCCACCCCATGCCACCCCCTGCTCTCAGCGGACGCTGCGGGCGCGGTAGAAGCGCTGGTCACTTCGGAGCGCAGTCGGATCCTGAAGCTCCAGGAGGCCATCGGGGGCCGTTGCCCGGCCCGAGGCGGCCTGTGTCCAGTGGATGAAGTCACTGGTCCGTTCCAACACATACTGGACGCCGGGTTCACCGAGGACGCGGATCAGGGTCGGGCCAGAGGTGAGTTGCCCGATGAACTCGAGCGTGGGTGGGATCTCGTCGATGGGCAGGGCTGTCAGCTTGTAATCGTCGAAGATCATGAAGTTGTCCCCGGGCTTTCCCGGGGTCCGGATGGCCCACACGGCATCGATTTCGTTGAGATCCAGCTTTGAGCCGCGGGTGGAGATGGGCTGGGCGTTGACGATGACCGCCCCATTGATGTCTGCGGTCCACAGGTTCCGGGCGAAGTTCAGGGTGATCGTCAGGTCGTAGGGTTCGTTAGGCGCAAAGGTCCACCCGGTGGGCTTGAACCCCTTGCCATCATCGAGGATGTAGTTGATCTCCTGGGCGTCGTTGTCGAAGTCGATGGTGAAGAGGCGTTCCTCGCGGGTGTTGTACGCGCTCCATCGGAAGTCATCGAAGAACGGGGCGCTGGTGGTGGAGTCGAAGAACTGGACACTGACCTTGAAGGTGATCAGCGGCAGGTTGTTTCCGACGGGCACGAGCGCCACGGGCCGGAAGAGGTTCAGGAGGTCATTGGTGCCTCGGGGTGGATTGAACCCGACGTAGGCCACCTGTCCCTGAAAGCCTTCAATGGGGCCGGCGAGGATCCCATTGCCGCCCGATCCCAACCCCACCCAGCCGTTCTGGCCGGCGAGGTCGAAGTCGGGATCGTACCCCTCGAACTGTTCGAATCCGGTTTCGAAAAGGATCCGTTCGGTGGCCGGGGCAGCGATCCGTCGCGGCGCGTCGGCCATCGAGCAGACGGCGGTGCAGGTCGCCAGGACGATGGAGAGCAGGCTTGGGCGCATGGCGCTGTGAATCAGGGTTCGAAGTGGACTCGTGGATCGGAGCGAGGAGGCGCGGATCAATCACTCCACCGGATTCTGGCCACGCGCGGGGCTTGGGCGGGCTCCGCCGCCTTGCTGCGGTGCTGCCGGGTAGGACCGTCCCTGCGGTGCGGACTGGTAGGAGGGTTGCGGTGAGGACGGCCGCGACGGGGCGGTTACCTGGGGTTGCTCACGCATGACCGGGGTGGGGGCGCTGGCCCTGGGTGCGGGTTGGGGGCTGTAGGACGGCATCGAGCGACCGCCTCCCTGATAGGAGGGGCTTGGAACCGGGCTCGAAGGATAGGACATCCGCCCACCGCCGGAGCTGCTGGAATCCATCGCGGATGGATTGGCCCGATAGCTGACCTCGGGCTTGCGGAGTTCCGTGCGCGCCGAGGGCACCTGCTGGAGTGCCCGGATGTCCTGTCCGACGGCGGGTGTCTGGACAGGGGCCTGAGGCACCTGCCGCACCTGGGAAACGGGCGCGGGCCGGGCGGCGGGCGACGAGTAGGCGGGCTGCGAATACGTTGGCCCGCTCAGGGGACTGGGAGCCGGGCGTGCCGGAGCTGTGGCCACGGTGGCGGGTTGGCTGGACCCGTTGGCGGGCGTCGATACACCCGGGCGCGCGGGAGTCGTCGTTCCAGTGGGGCGGGAAATCACGCCGGAAGGGGAGGGGTTGGCTGTGACGCGGGGCGATTCGCGCAGACTGGATTGGGGGCGTGCGGGCGTGGATGACGGAAGCGTGGAGGACGGGGTCGAGGAACCGGCCATGTTGCGTGCGGGAACTCCACCACCCACCGGGGGTGTTGGGCTTCGGTCGGCGAGGTTGCCAGGCCGTGTGGAAGGTTCAGCCACCTTGCCAGAGCCTTGGGCTGAACCTACGGAGGGTGCCGGACGGCCAACCACTGCGGGGGGACGACCGGGAGTGAGGGCGGCATTGCCCGAGGGGGAACCGGAACCATTGGAACCAGGCCGTGCAGGCACGATGCCCGAGGCTGCCGACGGGGATGAGGTACCTGACTTCCGGGCCTCCTGCCGCGCGAGGATCGTGGGCGGCGGCGCGCTGTCGCGACCCACCGTTGAATCGATGCGGGGACGGTAGGCGGCGATCTCCGGGCGGGCTCCGGCCTTCACGTTCTCGAGCCGGGCGGCGGTTTGCGCAGGGTTGGTCGCCTCCGCGACCGCATACTTGCGGACCTCCTGGCGGCTGCGGCGTTGGACTTCGTCCGCGGGAATGCCGTTGTTGATGATGACCGTGTTGTTGTTGCCGACGATGTTGACGGAATTGTCGCCACCGATGGCGTTCCGTGAGTTGTGGACGAAGCGGGGGACGTCGCGGCGGTCCAGGCACCAGCGGGGCAGGCCGGGATCACAGAAGCGGTTCCACGAGGTGGCGTACCAGCAGTCGTCGACGATCCCGAACCCGACGCTCACGCGGGTCCCGCCGCTGGACCACGAGAATCCGATACCCGCAGACCAATGGCATTCGGGGGGCAAGGGAGCCCACCCGCAGTGGGCATCGTTGTACCGCCAGGAAACCCAGGCGGGGCCCCAGTCGCAACCGGGAGTCCAGACCCAGCCGATGGATGCGCTGCGGTGCCATCGGCCGTAGTGGAACGGAGCCCAGCCCCACGAATAGGTGGAGTGCCAGTACCATCCGTGATCGGTCCACGCCCATTGGCCGCCGTCGCAGTAGGGGCGCCATCCCGGGTTGACGGCGACGATGGTGGGCTGCCAGCACCAGCCGTACGGTTCCACGCGGACCCAGTTGCCGTACGGGGAGAGGGAATCGTAGAAGACGGTGGTGGAAACAGGTTGATTGACGACCACCGTCGCGGGTTGGGCGGCCATCGGTTCCGGACCGGGCTGCGGTTGGCCGTAAACAGGGGCGGGAGCTGCGGCGAGCGGCGCACCGGGAATCCCGATGGGGGCACCGCCCGCCGTCGAGGGCAGATAGTTCGTCAGGAGGACATTGTTGGCGCCGGGAGCCGTCGGTTCAGGGGCGGGAGTGGCGGCAGCGGTGGTCACCGGGGCTGGCGGCGTCGGTTCCGCAGCCGTGTTGATCACCACGTTCTGGATGGCCGTCGAAGGTGTTGCGGTGCTGTTGGCCTTCTTGACCAAGGCGTTGATCACCGGGTTGCCCAGCCCCAGATCGGACAGATAAATGATCTGGTCAGCGTTGAGTGTGAACGGCTGCTGGAGGGATTCGATGTAGCTGATGGTGACGGTCGGATCCACGGAGGTCTGGGCGAGTCGGACAACCTCCTGCGCGGGCCCGGGCAGTTCCGGGGGGGGCTTGGGTGCTGCGATCGGGACGGTTGCGATGGAGACGGCCGGAGAAGGATTGGACGCGATGGAAGCCTTGGCCGGTGTCCCTGCGGCGGGGAGGCTGTTGGTGGGTGCCGGGGAGGGCGTCCCGGGGCCGGCCGGGACGTTTGTGCCAGCGGTCTCCGCCTGGGCCATGCGTTCCCCGGGGCTGCACCCGGCCAGCAGGGCAGCGCAGAGTGAGGGAAGGAACAGGTGCTTCATGGGGTGATGGGTTGGAGGATGGATCCGTTCAGGCAGTCCGGACCTCGCCTTGATCGGGCGATCCAGCGGGGGCTTTATTGAACCCGCTGTATGGGCGGACTGTTTTCACGAATGGCAAGCTGACGGTGCCAGACTGCCCTTATTCAGGGAGGGGGGCAAGGGGGGTGGGGGGCGGCTGCGAGTAGCGACGACGAGTGGCGGCTCGACTTGGGCGTGGATGGGCGCGAAGGTGCATGGGAGTTTCACGGCAACATGCGATATATCGAACCTCATGGGCACATGGTGAGTCGGACGACCGACGACTACATCGACATGGTGACTGCCGGCTGCGCAGCGGTCTGCGAGCCGGCATTCTGGGCTGGGTTTGACCGGTCATCGGCCGATGGGTTCCGCGATTACTTCCGGCAGTTGACGGAGTATGAGCCGGCCCGGGCGGCGAAGTACGGGCTGCCGCACTACTGCTGGCTGTGCATCAACCCCAAGGAATCCGAGGACGTGGGCCTGGCGGAGTCGGTGATCGCCCTGATCCCGGAATTCCTCAAAAAGCCAACGGTGCTGGGCATCGGTGAGATCGGGTTGAACAAGAACTCGCGGAACGAGTTGAAGGTGCTGGAGATGCACGTGGATCTGGCGGCCCGGGAAGGCCAGTTGATCCTCGTCCACACGCCCCATCTCGAAGACAAGCTCAAGGGAACCCGGTTGATCCTCGATGTGCTCAAGTCGGACTCCCGGATCCAGCCCGGCCGGGTGCTGATTGACCACGTCGAGGAGCACACCGTCCGAATGGTCCTGGACGAGGGATTCTGGGGTGGGATGACCCTGTACCCGATCAGCAAGTGTACCCCGGCCCGTGCGGTGGACATCCTGGATGTGTACGGCGGGGAGAGGCTCTGGATGAATTCGGCCTGCGATTGGGGCGAGAGCGTTCCTCTGGCCATTCCGAAGACGGCCCTCGAAATGCGGCGTCGGGGTTGGTCGGCGGAGGCGATTGATCGGGTCATCTACCAGAACCCGGTGCGGTTCCTGAGCCAGAATCCGCGGTTCCGGTTGGCGGAATGAAAATGAAAAGGGCCGCCGGAATGCCGGGCGGCCCTTGTTCGATGGGGAATCTGCGTTCAGGCCTTTTTCTGGAACCGACGCAACGCCAGCAGCCCCACGGCGCCGACGAGGGCGAACCCTGAGGCGATGGTCGAGGCCTCGGGAACATCGGTGAAGAGCAGCGACGAACCGCCGAAGTCAGCCGCGCTGAAGGTCACCAGCGTGAGGTTGAGGGAGGTGGGCCCACCAACGGAACCGATGGGCTCGGCGGACTGGGTGGCGATGGCGAACAACTGGCCGAGGAAGGTGTTGTTGGCGGCGGATGGACTGGTAGCCCAGGTGCCGCCGATGTCGGTATAGACGCTGGCTTCGAGGATTCCGGAGAACGGGACGGTCCACTCACTGGCATTGCTGATGTAGGTGGTTGCCGTGGTGGGGTTCATGCCGATGGTCACGCCCATTTCTACATCTGCCGGGGCTTCGACGGTGTATCGCCCGATGATGAAGTAGCCGAAGTTTCCGACGCCGTTCGGTCGCGTCATGGTGACCGAGGTGGTGTAGGGCGCGTAGACGGTGGGTCCGTCACCCGGGACGCTGGTCAGATCCGGGAAGCCCGAGAGGACATCGAAATTGTAGACACCCGGAGTGTTCGACAGCCGGAGGACACCCAGTGACCAGTCGTAGAGATCACGGTCCGGGCTGACGGTGATATTGAAGGTATCCTGCTCCGCGCGAGGCGGCGGGCGGCCGATGAGTGGGGTGGCGACCAGAACGGAGGCCGCGATGGCAACAAGTCGTGAGGGGGTGCTCATTGGATGTACCTAAACGCAGTTATAGAAACCCGGCTTCGGAGCCAAGAACCAATTCTGGGGGGCACACCAAGGATTCCGGATTGAAGGCCGGGTGCCTTCACCCGGCGGTTCAGGGTTGCGCCGCGTGGGGGCACGCGGCCTACAAGGGGAGTCCCCAGTTCCCAGTTCCCTGAAGGCCGGGTGCCCTCACCCGGCGGTTCAAGGATGCGCCGCGTGGGGGCACGCTGTCAGGGAACTGGGAACTGGTGACTGGAAACTCCACAAAAAAGGGCGGATCTCTGAAAGAGACCCGCCCCTGCGTTTGCGTTAACCCGCCCGGTTCCAACCGCGGCTACGGTCTGACCCGGGAAATCCGCGAAAAGTTTCCAGGTTCAGGACCCAATCGCCTTGGAGGCGTCCTCGGGAACCTTCACCTCGGTCGTGCCGACGCTCTTGATCTCATGGGTGGTGGTGCGGGCCATGTCCCGGTCCTCGCCGTTGAACGAAACGGTTCCGGAAAGCTTGACCTCCACCTTGGTGAGGGAGCCGTCCTTGACCCAGAACTTGGCTGAGCCCTTGGCGTTCTTGGTTTCCGGGGCCTGTCCACCGGGGCGGCCGCGCCCGAGGGAGAGCAGTTCCTTGGCTCCCTTTTCGGTCAGGTCGCCGGAGATGACGCCGTCCGCAGATTTCAGTTCGCCGAGGTTCTCGACCATCTTGACCACGTCGTCGGCCGGCAATCGGGTGCGGAGGAGCATGGCACCGCGATTGCCGCGACCGCCACCGCCGCCGCCACCACCGGCATTCCGGAGGTCTTCGGCGGTCTTCCAGCCCTCGTCGGTCTTCAGGACGCCCTTTTCCCCCTTCATGACAGCGGTGGTGACCGTGCCCTCGCGCTCGGAAGTGACGACCGCGAAGCCACCCTTCTGGCTCTTGCCGGTGATGGTGGCCGGGGTCCAGTTGCCTCCCTCGATCTCAGTGGCGGTGGTCCAGGTGTAGTTCGGGGCGTCCGCAACCTTCTTGGCGGCGGCCATCAGGTCTTGCTTGGCGTCCGCGAAGCACAGGGCCGAGGTGGCAAGGGCGAACAGGGGAACGAGGAGGCGTTTCATGGATATGGATGGTTCAGGGACAAGACAGGCGTGATTTCCTTAAGTGACTGAGTCAGCCACGAACTGGTTACGAGCACTTCCCGGTCAGCTGAAGCGCAACCGTTCCTCGACTTCGCGGATGCCCCGGGTCATCGGGATCTGCCGGCCGTCCTGGAGCAGCACGACATGTTCGCCGGCGGTCATCGATTGCAGCTCGCGGACGCGGTCGAGGTTGATCACCGCGGACCTGCTGACCCGCAGGAAGTTCGGTGGTAATTGTCCCTCCAGCGCGGCGAGGGTGTCGCGCAGGATGTGTGTTTCCTTGCCGACGTGCAGGATCACGTAGTTTCCGGCTGCCTCGATCCAATCCACGGCGGTCACCTTGACGAACGTGGTGCGTTCGTTCGTCCGGACGGGAAACCGGGTGACCTTGGGCTGTTCCGGAGGTCGCTGGTTCAACAGTTCCAGCAACTGCGGAGGCAGGACCATGGGTGTCCGGGAAGCCAGTCGTTCGCGGGCGCGTTGGACGGCGTCCTTGAGACGCGCCGGGCGAGCCGGCTTCAGGAGGTAATCCAGGGCGTGCTCGTCGAATGCCCGGATGGCGTGCTGGTCGTACGCGGTGACGAATACGATCAATGGAACGTGACCCTTCAGCTGTCGCACGACCCCGAATCCGTCCATCCCCGGCATCTGGATGTCGAGGAAGACCAAGTCCGGCTTGAGGGCCGTGATCCGTTCCACCGCGGATTCGCCATCCTCCGCCTCCCCGACGATCTCGATGTCGGGTTCCGAGGCGAGCAGCGTCCGGATACGTTCACGCCCGAGAGGTTCGTCGTCGACGAGGAGGGTACGGATCTTCATGGCTGGCCGTGGGCGCGGGTTTCGAAGGGAAGCCGGAGGATGGCCATCGTGCCGCCTTCGGGTCGCGGTTCGAGGGTGAGGCTGGCGAGTTCCCCGTGAAGTTCGTGCAGCCGGGAACGGCAGTTGGCCATGCCGATGCCGGTCCCGCTGGTTTCGCCGGAATCAGCGCGGATCCCGACGCCGTCATCGGCCACCGTCAGGACCAGAAACCCATGCTCGGAGCGTGCCGTCAGTTCGAGCGAGACGGGACCGCGCCTGGGTTGGAGCCCATGTTTCAGCGCGTTCTCGACGAGCGGTTGGAGGATCAGGACCGGGACGAGCGCGACGAGGGTTTCCGGGGCGAAATCGATCCGGATGGCAAGTCGGTCCCCGAAGCGGACCTGTTCGATGGCGAGGTACCGCCTCACGAATTCGAGTTCGCGGGCAAGGGTCAGTTGCTGGGCGTCGCCGTGCTCCAACGTGAGCCGCAGGAAGTCACTGAGGTTCGCGATCATTTCGTCGGCCGCGTTGGGATCCTTGTGGACGAGGGTGGAAATGGCGTTCAGCGCGTTGAACAGGAAGTGGGGTTGGAGCTGCGCCCGGAGGGCCGCGAGCCGGCTCTGGGCGAGGCTCGCCGCCAGTTCGAGGCTGCGTCGTTCCCGTTCCCGGGCACGCCGGGAATGGAGCACCGCGGTGGTCACCGAAACCACGATCCAATAGACGGGAACATTGAGGCGGGCCCGCATGAGCAGGGGACCGCGGCCACCCGCTCCCGGCCGATCCGGACGTTGGCCGTTGCCCCGGGGTTGGAGACCCGGACGCTGGGGACGCTCGTCCCTCATTCCGGACGGGTGGCTGTCGCGATCGCCGGGAGGCCCTCCGAACGGTCGACGCCAGGGCGGGCCGAGCGGTGCGTCGGTGTTGCCGAGGGTTTCCGAGATCAGGCCCGAGGCCACGACCACCGCCGCGCATCCAAGGAGGTGAACGGGAAGGCTGAGGAACCAGCGCTGCCGTTCGAAGGGGAACCGCAGCGCCAAGGCCACCACGAGCGGGCTGAAGATGCCCCATGGCGCCCATTCCCGGCCGGAGGCGATGAGGGCCGGTTGCCACTCCACCCCGGCGGCGAAGACCAACTGCGTGGCGAACCCGAGGGTGATCAGGCCCCAGAGCAGGAGGCTGCCCAACCACCACCAGAGGAGGTTTCGCAGGGGCGCGGGCACGGTCATGGATGGGAGGTTCCGTTGGGTGGCAGGTGCTTTGGAAGCACAGAACGGGGGCTGGCGGCGGGACATGCCTCTTTACCTCGTCCGCTACGGTTGAGGCAGGTGGCCGTTGTCAGGCCAGGATGCCTCGGATGATCTCGGGTTCGATCACGCCGGTGAGCTTGTTCTCCAATCCACCGTAGAAGTACGTCAGGTGTCCGGGATCGAGTCCCATGAGGTGCAGGATGGTGGCGTGCAGGTCGCGGAGGTGGTGGGGATGGACGGCCGCCTGCTGGCCGAGTTCGTCGGTCTCGCCGTAGCTGATGCCGCCCTTCACGCCGCCGCCCGCGAGCCAGTAGGTGAAGCCCTTGGGGTTGTGGTCGCGCCCGCCGGGCTTCCCGCCCGTGTTGAAGGTTTCGGAAACGGGTTGGCGTCCGAATTCACCGCCCCACACGACAAGCGTTTCGTCGAGCAGTCCCCGCTGTTCGAGATCCGCGAGCAGTCCGGCGATCGGTTGGTCGACCTCCGGGGCGTGGATCTGGAGGTTTTCCTCGATGCCGTGGTGGCCATCCCACGTGTTCTGGCCGCCGGCACCGCCGCCACCGGAATAGATCTGGATGAATCGGACACCTCGTTCCACCAGGCGTCGGGCGATGAGGCATTGGCGTCCGAAGGGTGCCGGTCCGACGGTCAACGGGTGGCTGCCTTTCGGCGAGTGGATGCCGTACAGCGAGCGGGTCGCCTCCGACTCGGTGGAAAGGTCGAGCGCCTCCGGCGCGGTGGACTGGAGTTGGAAGGCGAGCTCGTAACTCGCGATGCGCGCCTGGAGTTCGCTGTACCCGGGGCGGTCACGCAGGTGTTCGGCGTTCAGCGATTGGATCAGGTCGATTTGCGACCGCTGCATCTCGCGTGGCACGCCGTCGGGCGGATGCAGGTTCAGGATGGGATCGCCACCGGAACGGAGGACCGTGCCCTGGTAGGCAGCGGGCATGTAACCGCTCGACCAGTTGGGCGCGCCGGTGGTGGGACCGCCCCGCGGATCGAGCATGACGACGTGGGCGGGGAGGTTCCTGTTCAGCGTCCCGAGGCCGTAGCTGAGCCACGCACCGACCGAGGGATGGCCCTGGAGGATGCGTCCGGTGTTCATCTGGAGGACCGCGGAACCGTGGGCGAACGAGTCGCTGTAGAGCGACTTGATCACGGCGAGCTTGTCCATCTGTCGCGCGATGTGCGGGAAGGCATCGGAGCACCAAAGGCCCGACTGGCCATGCTGGGCAAAGGTGCGTCGGCTGGCCTGAAGGACCGCGCGGGTCTTTGTGTTCCGGCGGAACTCGTTGTCGATCGATTGGCCGTCGCGCTTCTGCAGCTCGGGCTTGTAGTCGAACAGGTCGACCTGGGAAGGGCCGCCGAACATGAACAGGAAGATGCAGGCTTTGGCCCGCACGCGTCGATGCGGTGGGCGCGGGGCGAAGGGATCAGCGGCGATAGCCGGGGCGCCGTGGGCCTTGCCGAATCCAAAGCCCTGTTCCGCCAGCAACGACGAAAGCGCGAGCCCGGTGAAACCCGCGCCCATCTGCCAGAGGAATTCGCGGCGGGAACCGGTGCATCCGCGATGGGGACGTTCAGTCGACATGGAGGAATTCGTTGAGGTTGAAGAGCGCGGCGGTGAATCGGATGCGCACGGCCTGTTCACGGTCCTTCTGGGTCAGCGTGGCGGCGAGGGAACGCTGCCGGGCCAGCATGTCGAGGGAGGCCTGGGTTTCCGTAGGCGAGGGTTCGCGTTGGAGGACGGCGTGGAAGGCGCGGGCGATGAACACGGCGTCGTCTGGGATCCAATCGCGCGTGAGGCTCTGGACCAGTCGACGGGCCTGCTCCTGGACGAAGGCGTCATTGAGCAGCATCAACGATTGGGGCGCGACGGTGGTGACACTGCGGACACCCACGGGCACGGTCGACGCGGGACAGTCGAAGGCCTCAAGGAGTGGCAGCGTGAGGGCGCGCTTGGCGAAGAGGTACAGGCTGCGTCGATCCTGATCGGCGGGCGGGCTTTCGCCCCATCCCTTGCCCGCGGCGTCCTGGGTGTTGTGGACCTCCTTGGGAAGGTGGGGAAAGAAGCTGGGGCCACCGGAGCGTTGGTTCAGGTTCCCGGCGACGGCGAGGAGCGAATCGCGGAGGGGTTCACCTTCCAGGCGGCGGGGATTTTGGCGCCACAGGTGCGTGTTGGCTTCGTCGATGGCGAGGGCCTCCAGGCGCTGGGTGCGGGAAGATTGGCGGTAGGCGTCGCTGGTGAGGATGAGGCGGTGGATGCGCTTCATGTGCCATCCGCCCTCGACGAGTTCATCGGCGAGCCAGTCGAGGAGTTCCGGATGTGTCGGGCGCAGTCCTGTTCGTCCGAAGTCGTTGGGCGTCGGCACCAGTCCGACGCCGAAGTGGTGCTGCCAGATGCGGTTCACCAGGACGCGCGCCGTCAGCGGATGCGAGGGGGCCGTGATCCATCGGGCCAGAGTCATCCGACGTCCGGAGGTGGCGGGATGGTTCCCGGGTGGAACGATGGGCGGGGCCGAGACATGGAGGATCTCGGGGACCCCGGGCTGCACCTCCGCGCCCGGCGTGAGCACGTCGCCGCGCCGCAGGATGTGGGTGGGCTTGATCGGGTCTTCATGGACGGCGAGGGCGACCGGGAAGGGATGCGCCAACTTCTCGTTGCGCTGGATCTCCTCCTGGAGTTCGCGACGGCGGCCATCGCCCGTCGTCTGGGCGAGGAGGTCGCGCAGGGATCGCACACGTTCGATGCGCGCCATTTCCCACTTCCCGAACTCCTCCGCCGGGGCCAGCGGACGTGTGATCCGGCCCGTGCCGCGGCCACCGCCGCCGGTGTGATGCAGTCCGTAGGGTTGGATGCTCCGGAAGTAGGCGAGCATCCGGTAGTAATCGGCCTGGCTGAAGGGATCGAACTTGTGGTCGTGGCAGCGCGCGCACCCGAGGGTCAGTCCCAGGAAGGTGGCGCTGGTCGTGACCATGATGTCATCGAGGTCGTCGAACTCGGCGACGAGGGTGGAATCGGGTTCATCGTCCCAGACGTGGAGCCGATAGAATCCGGTGGCGATGATGGCTTCCGCGGAGAATCCGGGAAGTTCATCGCCGGCGAGTTGTTCGATGAGGAAGCGGTCGTAGGGCTTGTCCCGGTTGAACGATTGCACCACGTAGTCGCGATACCGCCAGGCCTCGGGCTTCGTGCCGTCGCGTTCGTAGCCGTTGGTCTCGGCGTAGCGCACGAGGTCGAGCCAATGACGCGCCCAGCGTTCGCCGAACTCCGGACGCGCAAGCAGTCGATCCACCAGGCGGCTCCACGCGTCGGGAGAAGGATCCTGCTCGAAGGCGATGATCTCCGCCGATGACGGCGGCAACCCCAGGACATCGTAGAAGAGCCGGCGCACCTGTTCCCGTGGCGTGGCCGGGGGCGACGGCGACAGGTTTCGTGCGCGCAGGTGCTGTTGGAGCAGGCCGTCGATCGGATGCGTCCCGGCGGGCACCGCGGGTCGTCGGACCGGCTGGAACGACCACCATCGCGTGTCGGAATCGTCGATGGCGAAGGGGCTCCGACGCAGCGCGGGTCCCACGGCTTCGTCCCCGGCGAGGATCCCGAGACACGGGAACAACCCGACGAAGAGCGTGGCGACGAGGCATCGGAGCGGGATCATGGGGACTGCCCGATCCTAGCCCCACGCCTCCCACGCCGACAACCGCGGCGTCAGAGGGGGCTCGGCCTGCCTTGAAGGCGATGGAGAGGCGATGTCCTCATCGCCGTGGGAGGAGCTTTGGGACAGGGCGACGTGGACGTCACCGCCCCGTGTGAGGGCCTACTTGAACTTCTCCTGGAGGTTGCCGATGTAGCCGGTGAGTTCGAGGTAGGCGCGGCCGAGGGGGCGGCCCTGGGTGTCCTTCACGCGGCAGGCGCCTTCCCAGTAGGCGACGCCGCCCAAGGGGTCCGCCAGTTCCTGGGCGTCGTACAGGGGTTCCAGTTCGAGGATGCGGTCGGGGGCTCCGTCGGGGGACGGGGCGGTGATGCGGACGCGGTTGGGGTACTTCGCGCCGGTGAGGGGACTGGTCCAGTGACCGATGGGTTCCCAGCGGAAACGGTCGGGTCCGAAGTGGCGCGGGCGGGCGTCGGCTCCGATCCATGCGAAGGTGGAGAAGGGATCGGTGGATCCGTCGTCGCG
>JAIXZE010000157.1 GCA_027489875.1 Verrucomicrobiales bacterium | reverse complement strand
TTTCGCAAGGTCTCGCTCAGCCCGGACGTCCATCGCGGCGGTCTCCTCACCACCGCGGCCGTCCTCACCATGAATTCCACCGGCGTGGACTCCAATCCCCTCAAGCGGGGCGTTTGGCTGCTGGAACGGATTCTCCACGACCCACCGCCGCCTCCGCCGCCCAATGTGCCTCAGGTGGACCTGACCGATCCCCGGGTTCTCAAGATGACCCCGAAGGAACGCATGTCCGATCATCGCAACCAAGCCGCCTGCCGGTCCTGTCACGCCAAGATCGATCCCTGGGGGATTTCCCTGGAGAACTTCGATGCCATCGGTCGCTTCCGCACCACCCTCAATGACCAACCGGTCGATGCCACCGCCGTGCTTCACAACAAGCAACCCCTGGACGGAGTGACGGGATTGAAGAGTTATCTCATGGCCGACCGCCAGGATCAGTTCGCCAGAGCGATGGTTCACAAACTGAGTTCGTATGCCCTCGGCCGCCCGATGTCCTTCGCTGACCGGGCCCAGATCGAGAAGATGGCAACCGACCTCAAGGAACGTGGGAACGGCCTGCGCGACCTCGTTTCCATCGTCATCCACAGCCCTTTGTTCAGCCAGAAGACCCACTAGGACACCGACCATGAACACGAACCGCCCCCTGCTGAACCGAAGGAATTTCCTTCAATGCGCCGGCATCGGCCTCGCCCTGCCCTGGATGGAGACCTTTGCCGACGTGAAGGCGCCAGCCGAGAAAATGGCCCGGTTCGTGAGCATCTACCATCCGGACGGAGTGGGCCTGCCGCGGCAGGAGGACCCGGCCTGGAAAGACTGGAGCTGGTTTCCCCAGGGAGGCGAGCGCGACTTCCGCCTCACCAAGGTCCTCGATGTCCTCGAACCGCTGCGCAACGAGATCACGATCTACTCCGGCCTCTCCCATCCAGCCGTCCGCAAGGTCATCGGTCACGCCAATGCCGACCAATACCTCACCGGCGCCGATACCGGAAGCGAAGGCCCCTACAAGAACTCGATCTCCCTCGACCAGGTCATCGCCGCCCACGTCGGTCGCCACACCCGCCACTCTTCCCTCGTCCTGTCCACCAATGCTGGGACCGGCGCTCCCCGGGCCACCCACACTTCTTCCTTCAACCCACAAGGCCGGCCCATCCCATCGATCAACCGACCCAAGGAAATCTTCGATCTCCTCTTCGTCACCCAGGGAAGGGAGACCCGGGACAAACTCGCCCGCAGCAAGAGCGCGCTCGACCTCCTCATCGGCAACGTCCAGTCCCTCAACCGAAAGCTCTCAAGCCACGACCGCGAGACGCTCCAGCAATACCTCGACTCCGTACGGGATACCGAGGTCAAGCTGCTCAAGGCCGAGCAATGGATCGACAAGGCCCTTCCCAAGGTCGATGCCGACCACTTGAACCTCGAGGTCACGGTTCGCGACAGCCGGGCCTATATCCAGACCATCTACGAGCTCATCTTCCTCGCCTTCCTCAGCGATTCCACCCGGGTCGCCACCTACATGATGGGCCGGGAAAACACCGGGGGCCCCCAGGATCTCCTCGCCCGGGCCGTCGGTCTCAACAACGCCCACAGCCTGACCCACGACGTCAAGGAACCCAATGGCTGGCGCAACCTCGGGACCTACAACCGCTTTCAAGCAGAGGAATTCGGTCGCTTCCTCCAGAAGCTGAAGGACACCCGGGAGCCCAACGGGAACGGCACCCTTCTCGACAACACCTTCGCGATGCACGGGTCGGCCTCCAGCAGTTTCCATCTCTCCCGGAACTACCCCATCATCTCCGCTGGCGGCCAGAACCTGGGATTCCAGAACGGCCGCTACCTCAAGTTCGGAAAGGGCAACGAAGACAACCAGGCCAATGCCGGAATCGCGGATGACTCCGGTTGGCAAAGCGACCCCGGCAATCACGAACTCCCCCTCGCCCATCTCTTCGTCACCCTCCTGAAGCGAATGGGTGTCGAGACGAACGAATTCGCCGGCTACAAGGGCGGGTTGGATCGGGTGTAGTGCTCCTGCGACATCTGCGGTCACAACCGCCCCTTTCAGGATGAGTCCTTGGCGCCAGACGTTGCCGGTAACTATCGAGACCGACCGTTTGGGTTCCTGCGCAGTGACACCCAAGTGGAGGCCACTGAAGAAAGAAACGTGGCCAGGGATCCCCTCGCGACATTACTCATCCACCGCCCCGTGCAACCAACACCTCTCCTTGGTGACGACAACGATCCTCACCCGCGAAAAGCCCTTCTTCGTGATCCGGAACGGGACCAATGAGGACGGATTCGGTGTTTCTTCCGGACCTGATCCATAGTGCACCTCGATCGTCGACGGGAACACCGCGGTGGGCTGCGCACGAACTTCCGCAAGGTTTCCCGCCGAAGTAGCGGAGGTCCAACAGACATACCGTCTTGGTCCGAGAACCGCCTCCAGGACATTGGTGCCAGACTCCAACTCATACGACAGGAGCATTTCCTCAGGACGCGCCGCCAAACGGGTTCGGACTCGTGAGCTGAGGAATGGCATCAGAATTCCAAGGAGGAACCCCAGGGCCGCACACCACTGGATCAACGACAATCCATGGGAATTCCGGCCTCCGACGGATTCAGCGGGCATATAAAATCTCCAATAGGTTCCGAAAGGTTATTTTCCCCTTGGACGCAGAACGACCACGGCATTCGTGCGGAGCACCACCGTCAGTGTTATAGGCTGTTTCAACGTTCCCGTGACTTCCCAGGTCTGCCTGCTGTTTGTCGATTCTCCAACCACCACGCCGGACTGCGAGAGCACCACACTCCGGATCCATTGCGGGTCCAATGGAAAGTTTGAGCTGTTCGTCGCGTACGCGAAACGCCCCGGTTCGGGCCATAGCACGCAGGAATAGTCATCATCAGGGATATACGCTTGGACACGATTCGTCCCGGGCCGCAGATGAATCCAAAACTGAGTATTCATCCGAGTCGGCCCCAATGTGACGGCCATCATGGAGAGGATGTAACCCACGTTCGAGGTGAGAAACCCAATTGTGATGGCAATGGCCGTCTTCAAAAGTCGCTGCTTTACCATGGCATCGCTGGTTGGCCTCTGGAGTGCTGAACGTTCAGTAATGCCAGCGAACATTTCGCTGCAATCCGTCCGCCGCAGGGATTGTTTCGGGTGCTCATGGAACCTTCCGGGCTGGTTGTCTTCCTACGCTTCCCTTGGAAGTCGTACTCGTGCGCCATGGTTCGCGCAATGGTTGATCCTGCGGCCGCCCCGCAGGCCCGGAGGGCCGGCAGAAAGTAGCCCAGCGCGTGAGCGCTGGGTTCTGTCCCACGATCGAACAAGCCCCGGGAGGGGCGACAGAAATCCCTCGATTCGCATGACTCCCCTTCGCCCAGCAGGCGCAGCCCGATCCGGATCGGGATCGAGTACGAGTTCGAGTACGAATTTGAACCGCATGCTCCGCTTCGTTTTCGATTCCGATGGCGATACCGATCCCGATACCGACGCGTGCGGCGAGGGCAGCCGACCGGGTTCTTCGACATTCCCAAAGCCCCCCAAACGGCGATGAGGACATCGCCTCCCCGTTCAAGATCCATGGCCGGGGTGGCGACGTCCTCGTCGCCCATTCCCAAAGCCTCCCAAACGGCGATGAGGACATCGCCTCCCCGTTCAGGATCCATGGCCGGGGTGGCGACGTCCTCGTCGCCCATTCCCAAAGCCTCCCAAACGGCGATGAGGACATCGCCTCCCCGTTCAGGATC
>JAIXZE010000326.1 GCA_027489875.1 Verrucomicrobiales bacterium | reverse complement strand
GTCGAGGCCGAAGGGCCGGGCGGAGGACTGGACCGGCGAGGCCGTCTGGGCGAAGGCGTTGAGGCTGAGGGCGGCAACCGCTGCCGTGGCGAGGAGGGTGACGATGTTCTTCATATTCGATGGACTTCCATTGCAGCCTGGATGCCAAGAAATGGAGACCCATCGCGAAGTGTTGCCGATGAACGCGTTATGCAATGGATCCAACGCAAGACTGGCCCATGCAACCGCCATCCATCCCCCTCTGCACGGACTGCATCCCTGCGGATGCAATGCAGGGTCGCGCAACGAAACCCCGGGAAGGCACTCACGCGCCAACCGGCTGCCCATGGCCCCCCTTGTCCCCTACGGCACCCTGAGTCGGATCGGCCATGTCTTTGGATCCGCCACGAGCTCCTTCCACGGCAGGATCTCGACGTCCTCGGTCAGGTTCACGCCACGTTCCAGACGGCGTGCCATCCGCACCTCCAGCGTCCGCCCCCATCCTTCGGCCGGGAAGAACCACACCGGGGTGTAGTCGGCTTGCGTGACACCCAGGCTGCCCTGCTCGCGCACATCGATCAGCAGGTCTCCGCCGTGGCCATGGCGCTTGAGGCGCTGGGGCTCCATCGCCTCGAGTTGCACGAGGATCCCTGGCCGACGGTCGACGCGGAGATTCCATCCCGTCTTGCCGTCCGTGGGAACCGTGATGGGAATCGTCTGCGAATAAGGCTGCTGATACGCGCCTGCCTCGCTCGATGAGCCGACCGAGAGCTTCGCGGCTCCGGCCGGGATCCAGACGTCAAGGCTCCCGTTCGGTCGCTTCCTCGCGGAATCGTCCACAGGCTGGCTCGCGGCGAGTGCCATCCATCCGTCCGGTTGCGGATCCTCGGCTGTGATTCCAACTTCAACGGGGACCAACGGTACATCACCGGAGGTCGAGTCGATCATCGTGCCCTCGACGCGCACGGGGCGGCCCAGGGCGATCTTCCAGTCGGGGATGTGGGTCAGGTTGATCCGCCGCGTTCTCTGATTCTGGGAGACCCTCACCGGGCAAAATCCCTCCCGATAGAAGTTCACCTGCAACCGCGCGAACGACGGGATGTCCGCAAGCGTGAACCGTCCATTCGCGTCCGTGGTCGTCGGGGTCAGATGGAAGGCTCCACCCCCGGAGGCCTGGAGGGTCACCCCGGCGAGGGCGGATCCGGACGTGCGGTCGACGACCTGTCCGCTCACGGAAACGACCGGGCGCACGACGATCACCAGCGCGTTGTCTGGCTCGCTGGCGGTTCCTTGGTGGCCCGTCATTTCCTCGCCGCACCAGAGCCGTCCGTCCCGTTGAAGGAATGCAGCCAGGCCGATCCGCCCCGCAGCAAGCCCCCGATCCTCGATGTCGATCGCGCGCAGGACGAAGTCACCGTGCGGAGCTGAGACGGCAGCCAGTTCCGGCAGCAGTCCGGATCGCGCGTCGTGGAGGGCCAGTGGCACGTAGGTTCGCGCGCCCAACAGCGTGATCACGACCCGCGCTCCGCTGATGCCGTTCTGGTTTTCATCGACCACCCGGCCCCGGAGTAACCGCTGAGGTTTCAGTTGGAAGACGCGGCCTCCCGGAGGATTGGATCCGTCGCTGGGGTGGAGTCCCCAGGGTCCGGTGCGCGCGATGGCGATCGAGCCGTCGGGATGTTCGATCGTCAGGCATCCGTCGATGGATTCAGCGGGGAGGGTGAAGACACCCTTTTCGTTCGCCTGTCCTCGCCATTCAGTCGGAGGATTGTCGCGGGGAAATCGGACAAGGTGCAGGCGCGCGCCCGCAGCAGGTTGGCCGTCCGGTTTGAGGACGGTGAGATCGGAGGCGGGATCGCCGCCGAGTGCGGATGTGCAGGACCGGGCCCAGACCAGCAAGACCAGGATCCAACGAGCCGCCAACGAGGGCGCGGGAAGGAGCACATCGGCTGTCATAAGGAGGACGGTGTCACGGCGCGCAGGACGTCTGCACGTCTTCTAGTGTCAGCTGTGTGTAAAGAGGACGCTCTTGAAGCCATCGACGAGGCTGGGTTTTGTGAAACTGCACACTTCAAACCTTTGCCAGGATCCGGAAGATTGGTCCGCACATCCCGTTTCCATCCCGTGATCCCATGAAACACTCCTCTCGAATCGAGACCTCCCCGTTGGTCGCCGCGGCCGTGTCGCGGCGACGGTTCGCCCAGATGCTGGCCGCTGGTTCGGGCGCGCTGGCGTTTCCCGCGATCGTTCGCGGGCAAAATCTCAACAATCGCCTGGATGTCGTCGCGATCGGCGTGGGTGGCCGCGGGGCGGGAAACCTGGGCGACGTGGCGCGCACGGAGAACATCGTGGCGGTGTGCGACGTGGCCGCGGGTCCGCTCGACGCGGCCGCCGCGAAGCATCCCGGCGCGCGGCGCTACACGGATTTCCGCAAGCTCTACGATGCCGAGAAGAAGTTCGACGCGGTGATCGTGAGCACGTGTGAGCACACGCATGCGTTCGCGACGTTGCCCGCGCTCCGGATGGGCAAGCACGTCTATTGCGAGAAGCCGCTGACGTATAACATCTGGGAGGCGCGCTTGATCCGCGAGGCGGCGGCCAAGGCGAAGGTCGCGACCCAGATGGGCACGCAGATCCATGCCGGCGACAACTACCGTCGGGTCGTGGAACTGATCCAGCGCGATGCCATCGGGCCCGTCAGCGAGGTTCATGTCTGGGTGGGCCGGGCATGGGGACGGCAGTCGGCGGAAGCGGCGGCCCGGAACCACGACATCGTCACGGTGCAGGAGCGTCCGTCGGAGTCGTCGTCGATCCCGAAGGGGCTGGATTGGGAATTGTGGCTGGGGCCGGCACCGTATCGTCCGTTCCATGACGTCTATTTCCCGGGGCCGAAGTGGTATCGGTGGTGGGACTTCGGCAACGGGACGATGAGCGACCTGGGATCGCACTGGAACGACCTCCCGTTCTGGGCGCTGCAATTGAAGGCACCGCGTTCGATCACCCCGGGCGGGCCGCCACCCCATGCGGAGATCGCGCCGGCGTCGATGCACGCGGTCTATGAGTACGACGCACGCGGTGCGCTGCCGCCGGTGCGATTGACGTGGCATCAGGGCGAGGACAAGCCGGAGATCTGGACGCGCGGTGGCATCCCGAAGTGGGAGAGCGGCGTGCTGTTCGTCGGGACGAAGGGACGCATGCTGCTGGCGAGCTATGACAAGCACGTCCTGTTGCCGGAGGCGGACTTCAAGGATTTCCAACGGCCGGAGCCGTTCATCCCGAAGTCACTCGGGCATCACGCCGAGTGGATCCACGCCTGCAAGACGGGCGCACCCACGACGTGCAATTTCGAGTATGCCGGTTGGCTCACGGAGGCGAATCACCTCGGCAACGTCGCGTATCGCGTGGGCCGGAAGATCGAATGGGACCCCGTGGCGTTGAAGGCGACCAATGCGCCTGAGGCAGCGCGGTTCATCCGACGGGATTATCGGCCGGGGTGGGTGTTGGGGTGAGGGGGGAGGGGTGAGGGAGTTTCCAGTTGCCAGATTCCAGTCTCCAGATGGGGCAACCGGTGAAAGCCAATACGGGGTGTAACCCCGGGGACCACGCCACACAGCTTGCTCCGTGCCCTGAAGGGGCACACGGGACAGGGTGGGTGTGGTCACCGTTCGCCCCGTTGGGGCGAGGTGACATGGGGTGGGGTGGCCCAGGGTTCCGCTCCGCTCCACCGCTGGGCTTTCTCCGTGCGCCGCGTTGCGGCTGGGGCGGGCGCGGGATGCATGTCCGGGGGGAGAGGCAAGCTCGCACTCGATCCCGCTCCGGGCCTATGTGACTTCGAGCTCGAACGAGGGTCGTGAGTTGAATCTGGAATCCATTCCACGTGCGACCTTCTCGCCTTCCCGGTGTTTGCCAGCGACCCTTTCCGTGTTCCGTGAGAACTGCCTCCAGACAACCTCGGTGCTCCCGTTCGTGGTTCGCTGCGCGATGGATTGTCGTGGCGACGGCATGGGTCGTGTTTTGGGTTTTGGCGTCGAGAGGTCTCGCGGATGGAAAGGCATTTCCCACGGTGGCGGTCTCCACGGAAGTGACCATGCCGGACCAACGGGCGCTGCTGGTGTGGTCGGATGGCGTCGAACGTCTCGCGATCGAGACACGGATCGTTGGCGAGGGGACGAACTTTGCGTGGGTGGTGCCGCTGCCGTCGGCGCCCAGGGTCGAAGCGGGGTCGGTCGGGTTGTTTCCCACGTTGGCGTGGTTGACGCCGCCCAGGCTCGTGACTCGGGCCGAGGCGCGCGGTCTGTTGGTGTTGTGTGCGCTCGGCCTTGCCTGGCTCCTGCTTCGGGTCCGGAAGTCGACGCCTGTTGAATGGATGGATCCGGTCGCGATCCTTGCCGTTTGCTCCGGCTACCTTGGAATTGGAGAAAGCGGTTCGTGGTTCGGACTCGCAATCCCCGCGGTCGCTTTTGCGGCATGGGGCGTCTGGCGGGTGCGCCGCGGAGAACCGGGGTGGGCCTGGTCCGGCGGGATCGCGCTCTTCCTGGTTCTGGCGACCCTGGTGTTTGCCTGGATCTTTCCGGTAATGTCCACCGCCAGCGCCGGCCACGATTTGGTAGGGACGGAGGTGCACGATGGGGTTCATATCCTTGATCGACAGGTGGCCGGGGTTTTCGAATCGACCACGGTGGCGTCGCGGGATCCGGCCGCGTTGGAAGGCTGGCTGAAGACGAACGGCTACCGAATGGTCGAGGCGGCACGGCCCGTCATCGAAGCGCATGTCCGGGATGGATGGGTCTTCGTGGCCAGCCGGGTGCGGCGGGATGTGACGGTCGTGGGGCCGCAGGCATTGCATCCGTTGGTGTTCACGTTCGCGACGCCCAAGCCGGTGTATCCGCTTCGCCTGACCGGTGTGGAGAATGGGCCGCTGGAGGTGGAGTTGTATGTGCTTGGACCCGGTCGGGCACGCGTCGCGGGCTTCGAGTTGATGGACGCGCGGCCGGCAATCCATCCCCAGCCGACGTCCGATTCCCGCGAGCTGGGGAACCTGGCCCGGTCCGACTTCAATGTGCTGCACCCGATGCTGCGTGCGTTGGCATTCGAAGCCCCCTTCGCAACGCGCCTGCGGGCGACTCTATCGCCGGGACAGATGCGGGAGGATGCGATCGTGGAATGGGGTGGCGCGGAGCAGTTCGAGCGCGAGGTCTACAGCACCCAGGCAGCGGTCGTGAAATGTGTGCTGGGCTCCGGCGGCGCGTGGCTGGGAGGAATGGTCCTGCTGGCGGCGGTACTGCGGTTCCGTTCGTCGATGGAGAATTGGTTGAACCGGTTGGCGGTGGGCTCGCTTGCGTTGGCCACCGGGGTGGCCGTGATCGGGTTTCTCCGCCTGCCGACGGTGCCTGTCCGACCCGAGATGCGGAACGCCTCGAGTCATTACCGGGATGTTGCAGAAGGTGTCATTTTCGAGGCGGTGCAGAACCTGGACGGTTCGGGAAAGTTGCCGTCGGTCGAGTCCTTGAGGGCCGAGATCCGGAAGGCGGTCGCCAAGAAACGTCTTCCGGCCGGGGCTCGGATGATGGAGGAGGATTCACCTCGGAACTACATTGTCCGCGCGATCCCCGGGGATGTGGAGATGGTGTACTTCGATGACTTCGGCCAGGCCTTTCCGAGGCGGGTGAGTGAGATGAGGCGGAGAGAGCGGTGACGGGAGGGGAGGTTCCCGCAGAGGCGCAGGGGCGCTGGGGAGACGGGTTGCGGCTGGGGCGGGCTGACAGGTCAGAATCTCTCCGACGAGGGGGATTGGGTTGAAGCGAAGGCGTGGAGGGCTGCACGCGTGCCTTTACGGAGTCAGAACTGGAGGATAGTTTGACCAAGTGAATGCGAACGACCTGATTACGGTGGACCCGGAAGTTTTGGGCGGTACGCCGGTCTTCAGGGGAACCCGCGTGCCCGTGAAGACTCTCTTTCAGTATCTGGAAGCCAACTACACCCTTGATGAGTTTTTGGAGTGTTTCCCTTCCGTGACGCGTCCCATGGCCTGCAAAATCCTGGAGAGGTCTGAGTCCGCTCTCATTGCTGCGTGAGAATTCTGATCGATGAGTGCGTGCCGTTCCCGATACGCAGGCTGCTGATCGGACATGAGTCCATCACTGCCCAGAAGCAGGGATGGGGCGGAGGATGCTGGCGAGCGCCGGCTTGCAGGTCAGAATCTCACGGATTTGAACCAAAGCTGGGTGAGATCGCGATCCGTCATGATCAGCTCGTGTCGGTCACGCATTGGAACGCGGTGGAAGAACCGGGCCTCCCTCGTGGGGTGGGGGAGTGCGGGGCCGACCGAAAAGTGCTCCGGCTGCTCCGAGTCGTACTTCCCTCTCTGACGCTCCTCGAACCCCTGGGATCGAAGCAGCTCCTCGATGCTGCCCGGGGAGCCACGGAGATGAACGGTCACCGTGTTCTCCGATACGGAGTGCCTAACGTAATCTGTCTGGATGTTCTGAAAGGGTGCCGTGTTGGTGATGCCGAGGTGGACCTCCAGCAAGGTCTGCTTGGAGGGACCCGCATTGAGGACCATCGAGACGAGGACCACGGCGGCGAAGGCGGCAAGCGCGGTGGGAAAGCCACTCTTGCGGATCGGTGGCCAGAGGTGCTTCGCGAGCAAGCGGAGGGTCTGGAAGCGCAATTTCATGGTTGGGTCGATGCACCGCGTGTGGGTGATGGTGAATGCGAACCACGCTCATGCTGCCGACGTGGGGGACTGGTTTCAAGTGGAGGCGCGGAAGGGATCGCCCCGTTGGGGCGAGGTGTCATGGGGTGGGGTGACCCAGGGTTCCGCTCCGCTCCACCCAGGGCTGTCGTCGTGCGCCGCGTTGCGGCGAGGGCGGGCGAGGGGATCGGGGCGGCTTTTGCCTAGGCAACGACCAAGGTCTGAATTTGAATGACGCGCCTTCAGCGATTCGTACCCATGCACAGCGCGAACTTCCCTCGAACGATTCGAAGTGTATTGCCGGTTTGGCTGTGGTTTGCCGCGTGCGCGGTGGGCGTGGCGCAGAATCTCCCCCAGACCATCTTGTTGAGTCCCCCGCGGAACGACGTGTATCTGCTGGGTGAGCGCACACGGCTTCGGTCTACAGCATCCTCGGGCCTGCCGGTGGAGCATGTGTTGCTGCGGGGACCAGGAGAGCTGAGCGGCGACGAGTTGATGGTGACCAACGTTGGGACCCTGTTGGTGGAGGCCCGCGTGGGAGGCGATGCTCATTACCGACCGACGACCAATTGGTTCCTGTTGAACCGCGACCACGTGGTCCTGAGCCGGCTGGGTAGCCTGGCCATCGCCCCGACCAATGAACTGTGGGATGTCCGGTTGGTGGGGGATTTCGCCTATGTAGCCGCCGGCCCCGAAGGTTTGAAAGTGGTCGATGTACGTGATCCGGCCAATCCCCGACTTGTCAGCGAGATGACTCCACCCCGGCCCGCGCGGCGGATCGACGTGGCTGGAAACCATGCGTATGTGGTTGCTGGATTTGATCTGGACGTTGTGGATGTGGAGGACCCGACGCGGCCTGTGCGTGTGTCCTCCACCCGGCTGCCGGGAACGTTCAACCAGATGGTGATTCGGGTCGTGGGAAGCCTGGCCTATATCGCCAGCGGGCCAGCCGGATTGCTGATCGTTGACGTCGCAGATCCGGCCAGCCCAAGGCTGCTGGGGTCATGGAATTCCCCGGGCCTGGCATTGGGTGTGGATGTGGTGGATGGATTCGCCTACTTGGCCGACCAGAATTCAGGGCTCCGGATCCTCGACGTACGAGACCCGGCCCGGCCGGTTTCTGTGGCGGTCCAATCCACCCCGGGTCCAGCCAGCGATGTCCGGGTGGTGGCAGGCTTTGCCCACGTCGCGTGCGGTTCGGCGGGGTTGCTCCCATTCGATGTTCGTGACCCGTTCCGACCGCGCAACCTGATCCGTTACAGCGGCGCCAGTTTTTTCCAGGTCCGGCCCGTCGGGGACCTGATATTTGGCGGCTTCGAGGTCGTGGACGCCATCCACCCATTTGAGTTGGGTGACCGGGGAGATTCGGTCGTTGGCCGGGTGGACGTTCGGGAAACCATTCTGGCCCGTGGATTCGCATCGGTGGGGCAGTTGGAGCTGTATGGTTGGCGACGAGGCTTAGCACAACCTCGCCCCATCCTTCCGATTGAACGGGTGTTCACAGATGCACCTTTGGAACTTCCGAGAACAGAATCCATGTCCGGGTTTCCGATCACTTATACGGTGCTTTCCGGACCTGCCCGGCTGGAGTCAGGCCGCCTGCGGCTAACCGGGGAAGGCCGTGTGCTTTTGAAGGGGGAGAATCCCGGGAGCACCCAGTTCTTTCCGTTGCTGTTCACCAACAGTTTTCTCGTCGTAACCAATCAGGTCCAACCCCCTGACGGTTCGTCACCTCGGATTGCCCTGATCCGGGATGGGAATGTCCTAAGGCTCTCGACGGATCCGGCGGACGCGCTGATCGAGAACGCCGCCACCATCGACGGTGAATGGACCCCAAGACAGGGGCCCGATACCTATGTGCTGGAGCCGGGCGCCGAACAGCTGTTCTTCCGGGCGCGGCTTCGGAGTCCGTGATGGGGCGACTGGGAGCTTCCCCTTGGCCCCGCCTCGTGACCTCGGCTACGACGGAGAGTTCTGGGAACTGGTGACTGGCGACTGGGAACTCATGCTTGGCCAGCCTTGGCACCTACGGTTGGAGGACCAGTGTTGACGAACGGTTGTTCCGTGGCTTGGTTGTGCGAATGACGTCGGGTTGGATTGCCCTGCTGGATGACCTGGCCTCGCTGACCAAGGTGGCTGCGTCGTCGCTGGATGATGCGGCAGGGCAGGCCGCCCGTGCCGGCGGCAAGGCGGCGGGCATCGTCATCGACGACGCCGCCGTCACGCCGCGCTATGTCGTGGGACTCGCGGCGGAGCGGGAGTTGCCGATCATCGCGAAGATCGCGGTCGGGTCGTTGAAGAACAAACTCCTCGTGCTGCTTCCCGGTGCCCTCGGTCTGGGCTTTGCCGCGCCGTGGGCCATCACTCCGCTTCTCATGGCGGGTGGCGCGTTTCTTTGCCTGGAGGGATACCACAAGGTCGTGGAGCTGGTCCGCCCCGGGCAGTCCGACTCCCGGGCGGGTTCGCCGGTGGCCCAGACCGCGGAGGAACTGGAGCGTGAGCGCGTGGCGAGCGCCATCCGCACGGATTTCATCCTCTCGGCGGAGATCATGGCCATCGCGCTCGCCTCCGTCGCGACGTCGCCCGTCTGGATGCAGGCCTTGGTGCTGGCCGTCGTCGGCGTGGGCATGTCGATCGCCGTGTACGGGGCGGTCGCGATCATCGTGAAGGCCGACGATGCCGGCGTGGCGCTGGCGCGAACCTCCCATGGCCCGCTGCGGGCCCTTGGGCGAGGCATCGTGCTGGGCATGCCGGTCTTTCTGCGGGTGCTCAGCTTTGTCGGGATGGTGGCCATGCTCTGGGTTGGCGGCGGCATCCTCCTTCATGGTCTCCACGAACTCGGTGTCCACGGTCCGGAAGCGGCGGTGAAACAGGCGGCCACTGCCGTCGCCGGGGCCGTGCCGGTGATGAAGTCGGGCGTGGCCTGGATCGTGAGCGCGGGAATTGCCGGCATCCTGGGAGTTGGCGTCGGTGCGGTGGTTGCGCCGTTCACCGACCACGTGTTGGCCCCGGCCGTGGGGTACGTGAAGAAGCGGTTGCGGCCGGCTCCCGGAGGCTGAGGCGGAAGAGTTCCCAGTTTCCAGATACCAGTTCCCAGAGTTCCGCTTGGGCCAGCCTCGTGACCTCGGCTACCCGTGGGAGTAGCAGTCGACGTGAGGAGGCTGTGGCGGAAGAGTTCCCAGTTCCCAGATACCAGTTCCCAGTTCGGTTCAGGATCCACGCCGGGTGAGGGCACCCGGCCTACAAACTTCCAACTTCTCCCGGCCGGGTGGTCGTGAGTCCTTCGCGCGCGGCCCAGGCGTTGATGTCCTCGCGTCGGATGGCGGCGGCCATGAGGGCGGGGAAGCGGTCGGGGGTGCAGGCGAAGCTGGGGACGCCGAGGGCGGCGAGCTTGGCGGCGAGGGCTTCGTCGTAGGAAGGGCGGCCTTCGTCACTGAGGGCGAGAAGCGTGATGAACTGGACGCCGGCCTCGACGAGTTCGGCGGCGCGCCGGAGGAGCTTCGCCTCGACGCCGCCTTCGTAGAGGTCGGAGATGAGGACGAGGACGGTGTTGCGGGGTTCGCGGACCAAGGACTGGCAGTAGGTGACGGCACCGTGAATGTCGGTGCCACCGCCGAGCTGGGTTCCGAAGAGGACGTCGACAGGATCGGCGAGTTTCTCTGTGAGGTCGACGACGGCGGTGTCGAAGACGACGAGTCGGGTGGTGACGGCGGGGAGCGAGGCCATCACGGCACCGAAGATGGAGGAATAGACGACGGAGGCGGCCATCGATCCGCTCTGGTCGATGCAGAGGATGATGTCGCGCTGGCTGCGTCGGGACTTGCGTCCGAATCCGATGAGCGTCTCCGGGACGAGGGTGCGGTGGGTGGGTTGGTAGTGGCGGAGATTGGCGCGGACGGTGCGGTTCCAGTCGATCTCGGCGAGGCGCGGGCGTCGGTTGCGCACGGCGCGGTTGAGGGCACCGGAGACGGCGGAGCGCAGGGGTTCCTCGAGTCGCTTGAGGAGGTCGTCGACGACGCGACGGACGACGAGGCGCGCGGTTTCCTTGGTCTCGGCGGGGATGACGCTGGCGAGGGAGATCAGCGAGGCGACGAGTTTCACGTCGGGCTGGACGGCCTCGAGCATCTCGGGTTCGAGCAGGAGTTCGCGCAGGTTGAACTTCGCGAGGGCGTCCTGCTGCATGACCTGGACGACCGAAGAGGGGAAGTACTTGCGGATGTCACCGAGCCAGCGCGCGACATTGGGCGACGAGGCACCGAGTCCGGCGCGTCGGGAGCGTTTCGCTGGATCCTCGCCGGAGCCGTAGAGTGCGGCGAGCGCGGCGTCCATGGCGGCGTCTTCCGGCGAAAGAGCGAAGCCGGCGGCCTCGGGGGCTTCGTCTCCACCAAGGGCGAGGCGCCAACGGCGGAGCCGTTCCTGTTCGGGGCTTGGATGGTCCACGGATGGGAGGGGGAATGGGTGGTCCACAGATTACGCAGATTGCACAGATGGGATGGGGTGTGGGTGGTCCACAGATGACGCAGATTGCACAGATGGGATGGGGTGTGGGTGGTCCACAGATGACGCAGATTGCACAGATGGGATGGGGTGTGCGTGGTCCACAGATTGCACAGATTGCTCAGATGGGAGGGGGCGGGAGGGGACAGTTGGTTCTAGCGGCGGGTTGAGTGCCCACGCTGGGTTCGGACGCCCACTTGCGAGGGATACTCTGGAATCTGTGAAATCTGTGGATGAAATGGCGGTTTTCATCGCTCTCATGGGATGAGGATTCGGCGGAGGAACGGGGTGAGGCGTTCGGCGCGTTCGAGGTGGAAGGGCGGTTGGGAATCGGGGGTGTCGGCGGACGCGCGGGTGGTGACAGTGGTCGGGGTGGCGGACGGTTGGCGGGAGCGTTCGCGGAGTTGGCGGCGTTCGGTGGATTCGAAGCGGCCGAAGGTGCGGCGCAGGAGCGGAAGGGTGCGTTGGAAGGCGTCGGGCGGGAGTTGGGCGAGCCAGGCATCGAGGGCGCTCCAGAGACGGTCGTCGTGGAGCAGGACGAGTCCGCTGCCGTGGAGGAAACCTTCGAGCCAGGCGGCGGCATGGGCGGGTTCGCTGCCGAAGGAGAGGGCGAAGGCGAGTCGACGCAGGGTGGATTCGTGGGGTTCGACGGCGTCGTCGAGGAGGCGTCGGGTGGCGGCGCCGGCAATGAGACCGTGGAGGCCGTCGAGGTCGGCGAGGCGTTGGAGGGCCTGGTGCCAGGCGGCGGTCTGGTTGGCGTCCTCGAGGAGCGGCACGGCCTGGTCCACGCCGCGGAGGCGCGTGTGCATGGCCTGGGCGGCATCGTCGTCGAGCGAGGCGCAGGCACCGGGGAGACCGATGACGATGCGGGCGACCATGCCATCGAGGACGTGTCGGATACGGGGAGCCTCGATGCGGCGGACGCTGCCGTAGCGGGCGATGCTGGCGAGGGCCGGGACGGCGTCCATGAGCTGGCCGACGGCTCCGGTGAGGGCGGCGAGGTCTTCGAGGCGGGAGACGACACCGGCGACGGCGTCGGGAAGGTTGGCGAGGAGGACTTCGCCGGCGAGGGCGGCGACGGTGGCGAGTTCGGTGGAGCGGGCGGCGCGGTCGAGGGCGAGGCCGGTGGCGGCGTTCTCGATGGTGTTCCCCCAGACCGAGGCTTCGACGACGCGGACGGCGAACTCGGGTTGCCAGCGGAGCTTCCAGATCTCGTGGAAGGTGCCTTTGCCGGAGTGCGCTTCGGAGCGCTCGCCCCATGGAATCCCGAGGAGGTTGAGGCGGTGGAGCAGGTGGCTTCGTTCGAGGTCACCGGGCTTGCGGAGGTCGAGGTCGAGAAGACGTTCGAGGGCTTCGGGCTTGAGGCGGAGGCGGCGTTGTTCGTCGGCGAGGCTTCGGGCCAGTGGGACGGCGGGCGCGGAGTCCGGGATTTCACCGAGGCGTTCGCCGACGATGAGCGTGCGTCGGATCAGGGCGAGCGGGGCGTCGTCACCGTGGCAGAGGATCGTCTGGACGGCCTCGTTGAGTTCGGCGAGTCCGGGAACGGAGCGGCCGCGGAAGGAGGCGAGCGTCTCGGCGAGACGGACGGCCTCGATGGCGTGGGCGGAGGAGGCGTCGAGACCCTGTTCGCGGAGCAGCCGGGAGACGTGGACCATCCAGTGCGAAGCCAGGCTGCCGTGCGTGGTCGAGCGGCTGTGTTCCCAGAGGAAGTGGTAGTATCCAGGCGAGGTGACGCCGGCACCGTAGCCGCTTTCGGAGGCGAGGCGGCCATAGGTCCATGGGGCCCAGGTGACCTCGACGGCGGTGCGGGGCAGACGGGTCAGGAGTTCACGGTCGCGTGCGGCGGGTGGCCAATCGGCGAGGGCGGGAACGTGCCAGGCGCCACAGACCACGGCGATGCGCTGGAAGCCTTCCTTGTGCGCGGTGCGCAGGGTCTCACGCATCCAGGCTTCGCGTCGGGCCTCGCGGAGGGCGTGGTCCGGATGGCGCGGAGGTGGTGCCTCGGACCGGAGCGCGGTCATGGCCTCCGCGATGGCGGGGAAGAGGCTGGTGCCGTCGTGGCGTTGTTCGACGAGGCGTTCCCACCATTCCTCGCCGTCGTCGAGTCCGGCGGCGCGGGCGAGCCAGGTGAGCGGGTCGCGTTGGAGGGCGAGGTCTTCGTCGGCGTGGGGCGGATCGGACGGATCGGACGGATCGGTCTGATCGGTCTGATCGGTCTGATCGGTCTGATCGGTCTGATCGGTCTGATCGGTCGGGGCGTCGGCGGGCGGCGTGGGTTGCGGGGGTGGGAGCAACTGATGCTTCTGGGGGAGGTCCATGAAGCGGGCGGGGATCCCGCGTTGGAGGGCGAAGCGGATGGCCTGCCATTCGGGAGAGAAGGCGGCGAGGGGGAAGAAGGCGGCGCGGCGGGGATCGTCGATGGCGTACACCAGGAGCGCCACGGGCGGCTGCATGGCGGGGTCGGCGGCGAGGGGCAGGAGGGCGTCGGCCTCGGGCGGACCCTCGATGAGGAGGCAGTCCGGGTTGAGGCGTTCGAGTTCGGCGACGAGCTGGCGGGCGCAGCCGGGGCCGTGATGCCGGATGCCGAACAGGTGGAAGGCTGGGGGGATGGCAGGCACTACTCGACCTCCCGTGCGGCGCGGTAGAGATCCTTCCAGCCGTCGCGTTCCTTGACGACGGTCTCGAGGTATTCCTTCCAGACGACGGCGTCCTGGACGGGGTCCTTGATCACGGCACCGACGAGGCCGGACATGACGTCGCCGGCGCGGACGGTGCCGTCGCCGAAGTGGCCGGCGAGGGCCATGCCGTTGTTGAGGACGGAGATTGCCTCGGCGGTGCTGAGGGTGCCGGAGGGAGACTTGATGCGGGTCTTGCCGTCCTCGGTGCGGCCGTCGCGGAGTTCGCGGAAGATCTGGACGACGCGGCGGACCTCGGCGAGGGCGGGCGGTTCGGCGGGAAGTTGGAGGGCGCGGCCCATCTCGCCGACGCGCTTGACGACGATGGAGGTTTCCTCGTCGGCGGTGGCGGGGAGCGGGAGGATGACGGTGTTGAAGCGGCGCTTGAGGGCGCTGGAGAGTTCGTTGACGCCCTTGTCGCGGTTGTTGGCGGTGGCGATGACGCTGAAGCCGCGGGTGGCCTGGACCTCGGAGCCGAGTTCGGGGATGGGGAGGGTCTTCTCGGACAGGACGGTGATGAGGCTGTCCTGGACGTCGCTGGGGATGCGGGTGAGTTCCTCGACGCGGGCGATGAGGCCGCGTTCCATGGCGCGCATCATGGGGCTGGGGACGAGGGCGGCGCGCGAGGGGCCATTGGCGAGGAGGCTGGCGTAGTTCCAGCCGTATCGGATCTGTTCCTCGCTGGTGCCGGCGGTACCCTGGACGAGGAGCGTGCTGTCGCCGCTGATGGCGGCGGCGAGGTGTTCGGAGACCCAGGACTTGGCGGTGCCGGGGAGGCCGTAGAGGAGGAGGGCGCGGTCGGTGGCGAGGGTGGCCACGGCGATCTCGATGATGCGCCGGTTGCCGATGTACTTCGGGGAAACCTGGAATCCGTTGTCGAGGGTGCCGCCCAGGAGATAGGTGGCGACGGCCCAGGGCGAGAGGCGCCAGTTCGTGGGGCGTTCGCGGGTGTCGGAACGTGCGAGTTGGTCGAGTTCCTCGGCGAACTGCTGTTCGGCGTGCTGTCGCAGGACGTTGCTCATGATTCCTCGTGGATGGCCTTGCGGAGTTGGAGACGGGTGAGAAAGGAGTCGAGGGGAACGCGGTAGTACGGTTGTTCGGGGAGTTCGCCCCAGTCGGCGGCGGCAGAGGCGAGCAGGGAGACCGGGAGCCGGAGGGCCACGGTGGGCAGCACGGCGAGGATCCGGTAGTCGGGTTCGGTCTTGCAGGCGGCGCGGAGTCCCCGGAGGAGCGTACTGGCGAGCGGCACGGACCACGAGTCGATGCGGGCGGCGTGTTCGAGGGCCCCGGCGATGTCGTTCTGGGCAATGCGAAGGATCCAGGCTTCCACGCAGGCGGGGCCGGCGATGGCAGCGAGTTCGGCGCGGTCGAAGGTGAGTTCCGGCCGGGAGGCCAGTTCGACGAGGGCGGTGGCCCAGGCGGGGTCCCGCTGGTGCGTTGCGGCATTGGCGAGACCGAGGACGAGCGGGAGGTTCCACTCGGACGGGCCGACGGCCTGGAGCAGGGCGTCGGGCGCTAGGCCGGTGTGGGACTGCCACCAGGCGAGCGGAGTGAGTTCGACGAGTTGCCGGAGCCACGCGGCGCGCGGGCCTTCGCCGGCGGGAGGCTTCTCTTCGATGGCATCGCGGGACCACGAGGGATCGAATTCGGCGGGTGGCGTGAACTCGAGGGTCGGGCTTCGGAGGAGGCGCTTGCGGACCGCGACGAGGGGTGCGAGGCGCGCCTGCATCCGGAGGGCGAAGGCGGATTGCGGAAGGCGGGAAAGGGCGGCGGCGGCGAGTCTGCGGACGCCGCGGGCCTTGTCGGAGAGGATGGATTCGAGGAAGGGCTCGTCGGAGGGGTGAGGGGCTTCGGTGACGGTGGAGAGGAGTTCCTGGCGTTCGCGGGCGGCTTCCTTCGGAAGGAGCGGGGCGAGGAGATCGCGGGCGCGATCGGGATTCGTACGGCGGACCTGGCGCAGGACGGCGATGCGTTCGGCGAGGGTTCCGGTTTCGAGCAGGGATTCCGGCAAGGGTTGTCCGCTGGAATCGGCGGACTCGGTGAGGACGCGTTGCCAGTCGGGGTTGAGGCTGGCGAGCCAACGATGGCGTTGGCCGGGGAGGCGGCCGATGGCGCGGCGAAGGGCGGGTTGCTGGGTCGAGGCACCGAGGAGGAATGGAAGGTAGGTGTCCGGGACGCGGTGGCGACGGGCGGCGAGGAGGTCGAGGTACTCGATCAGGATCTCGGTCTGGTTGCCGGCGAGGATCTGGCCAAGGGCGACCTGCAAGGCCGGGGAGAAGACGACGGGAAGTTCCTCGGGCGGGGCTTCGGGAAAGGTGGGGCCGGCGGGCGCGGGTTGTTGGCCGGCTTCGAGGGCGAGATCGAGGACGCCGGCGGTCCGGAGGAGGCGAGCCTCGGGATCGGCGGGGTCGAGTTGGTTGAGCAGTTCGCCGAGGGTGCCGGGGATCTGCGGCCAGGCGGGCGGGCGGCGGGAAGTGCCGAGCAACGCGGCGGCCGCGAGCGGTTCGAGCGGGGACGAGATGGTCGTGCGGGCGTCCATGGTTCAGAGGTCCGCGAGGTTCACCCACATGTGGTCGAAGAACACCGTGAGGGGGCGGAGGTTCACGCCGTTCCATTCGCCGAAGACGTCCACCGGAAGACCGCGGCTGCCGGCGAGCCACAGCCACGCGGCTTCGTCGCGGATCTGCAAGGACACGCGCGTGCCGGTGGCATCGGCGACGTGCCAGCCGCGTTCGTCGCGTGCGAGGCGGCCCGGACCGATGCGGAACGGGTGGCGGAGGATCCAGGGATTGGCGGCGAGCCGTTCCGAAACGGCTTCGAGTTGGGATTGCATGGTGCCCGTGAAGCGGCCGGCTGGCGCGGGACTCGCGGACTCGGGTGGTTGCTGGACGACGGCGCGGAGTGGGGCGGCGGACGGGAACCAGGCGAGCGTCGCACGGACCTGCGTTGCCGGGGTGAAGGCATGTTCGAACTTCCGGCCGCCGTGGGCGAAGTCGAGGAGGAGCGCGGTGCGTCCGGTGGCGATGCCTTGGAGCCAGACGCGACGTTCGTGCAGGGGACCTTCCTGATCGAACACCACGCCGGCGACGATCCAGTCGTCAGAGGTGGGATCGACGACGCTGTCGCGATCGAGGGCCCAGCCGAGGGCGACGCGGAGGTCGGCCTGGCTGGGTTCGGGGAGGGCCTCGCGGCGTTCGAGGGCGTCGAGGAGGAGTTGCGTGCGACCGAGGGAACCGAGGAGCCGGGACGGCCAGTCGCGTCCGGATCCGACGATGCCCTGCATTTCTTCGACGCGGCGTGCGAGGCCGGTCGCCTGGGCATCGACCATGCGGGCGGCAACCTCGCGCCAGAAGGTGGGTGGGCGCGCGGGGAGGTCCGAGAATCCCTGCCGGACGAGATCGCGCATCCAGAGCCCGAGGAAGGCAGCGCCATCGCGCATGCGGTCCCAGCGGGCATCGTGGCGTCGGGCGGTCTGGGCGGGATCCGGTGCGGGGGTTTCGGCGGCGGCCTCGCGTTTGGCAGCCTGCTTCTCGGCGCGGTCGCGGCGGCCCGCCAGCCACTCGGTCATCCACGCAGGAGGGTCCGAGGCGAACTGGCCGGTGCCGCCGGCGAACATCAGCATGAGGGCAAGGCCGTGCTTGCAGGGGAACTTGCGGCTGGGACAGGAGCACTTCGCGCCGAGTCCGTTGGCGTCGACGAGGACCTGATAGGGCTTGGCGCCGCTGCCCTGGCATTCGCCCCAGAGCCCGCCTTCAAAGGCACCCAGCGTGACCCACTTCGCTGGCTTCACCAGACCCTGCGCCGCCTTGGCCGACGCATCGTCGGGCGCGAGGGCGAGGACCTGTTGCGGGGTGAGGGGCGACATGGATCGGGGAACAGGATCCAGATACAGGATTGGGGGGACAACGGGAATTTTTGGGATCGGGGAAAGACAGGATGACAGGATGATAGGATGGGTTGGGGACAAGCCATTGCCCCCCTGGCGGTTGGGAGGGCGGAACTCGACATTGCCCCTATCTGGAACGGGGTGGCGACGTCCTCGTCGCCGTTACAGGGCTTTTCCCAAGGCGATGAGGACATCGCCGCCCCGGATCATTCCCACAGGGTCAGTGTCCAGAGGCGCCTTATGGGATGCTGAGACATGGTGGAAGGACAGGATGGGGGGTATGGCGGGATGGCGGGCGTGAGTGGATCTCACTTGGGGGCTGTGATCGGATCCAGGAAGTCGCGGGGGCGGATGATATAGCCCACGTCGCCGAGGCGGCTCCCGTAGGCGACGAGGAGGATGCTGCAGTGCTGCAATTGGTCGGGCGGGGCGGAGAAGGCGACGGTGAGGAGGTCGCTGGGTTGGTTGGGGACAACGGGGTGGGGCTGGATCCGGGTGGAGGCGATCTGTTGACCTTTGGCGTCGGTCATCCGGAATTCCGCATACGTGAAGGCTTCGAGGAAACCCTGCTTCCGGAATTCCACCCAGACGAGGACGCCGGCGTCTCCGTTTGGGCGTTGCCGGATCTGGATTCCGAACTCGGCAGCCTTCTCCCGGGTGAGGTGGCCGACATCGATCAGCGCGAAGCAGGGATGGGCGGTGATGAGCAGCAGGAGGACGCACAGGGTGCGGCGGATGGCATTCATGATCCTTTCATGACGAGCGAGCGGGGGAATCCTTAGAAGATTGGTGGTGATCAGGCCTGCGGGTGGATCTTCCTTCTCTGCTGGAAGAATCGGCGCTGCCAGGTTCGGATCCCGCAAGCAAGAGGGTATACAACGCCTTGTGAAAGAGCCGAACCTACCAGTGGGAGTCTGGCCCATGAAATTGAGCCCCAGCGGTCTGATTGTCGCGGTCATCGTTGTGTTTGCCGTCGGATGTCGCGGCCCGCATCCACGTTGCTGTGATCCTACCTATGGTATGAGCCCTGCGCAGTTGGCCCATTTCAACGCGCTGATGGGTCCTACGGCTCAAGAGCGCCTGGATCGGCTGGAGAGGCTGTTCCGGAAGCATGTGGATCCACGGGAACTGACGGAGTGGGCCAAGAGGATGGCTGCGATCAACGGCTCATCTGGTTTTGAATCTCCGCCAGTTGAGGTGGCCAGCCTGGAGCCTGACTTTCCCCCTGCGGTACTGCTGGAAACGGGAGGAAGGGTCCGTGTGGTCTGGGGCGGAGGGTTTGGGCATTGGGGTCTCTTTATCTATTCGGATCCGGCGGATCGGGATCTTGAGGTTGGCAGGTTTCAGCGACCTTTTGCGGATGGGGTCACTGGTTTCGTTGGAGAATGAATGATCGGAGCCTGTCGCCGACGCGGGACAGACATAACTTGGAACTCCCTCACGCCTTGCCGATCCAGAGGCGGTTGCCATCGGGGTCTTCGAGGCGGAATTCGGTGAGGCCGTAGAAGGTGGTTTCCAAGTTGGGGATGGCGATGCCGGCGGCGCGGACCTGGGCGTGGTAGGCGACGATGTCGTCGGGATAGAGGTATAGGACGCCGGAGCGGGGTGCGTTGGGGTGGGTGTTGATGGACTGGTCGAGCATGATGCGGCAGTCGTCGTGACGGAGCATCGCCCAGCCCCAGTTGTCGTTCCGGTTTTCGACGGTGAAGCCGAGCTTTTGGTAGAAGGCGATGCTGTCGGGCATGCTGCGGACCGGGAGCATCGGGATGAGGCGGGTGAGCTTCATGGGGGGAGAGATTGAAGGTTCAAGTTTCAGGTTTGAAGCCACACCTGCCTTGAAACCTGAAACTGAAAGCTTCGAACTCCTTCAATCCCCTCCGCCGCAGCCTCCACAACCGCCGCAACCGCTGCCGCCGTCGCCACCGCCGTCGCCTCCACCATCACTGCTGCCGCTGCTGGTGGAGGTGTCGGACCAGGCCCCGGAGCAACCGCCGCTGGAGTCCGTGCTGGTCGTGCCGGGTCGCGGGACGGGCCTTTCGAGCGGGCGTTGCCACGAGGCGAGGGTGGTGCCTGCAAGGGCTGTTCCACCGAAGAGCGCGACCATCATCGGCAGGCTCCATTCCGGGCTGAGGCTGGGTTCGCGCAGGGATTGCCGGATTTCGGTTTCCTCGGCGCGGGAGCGGGTGACGAGGGCTTCGCCGGAGCGGGTCCGTCGCGGGATCCGGAAGGCCAGGATCAGACCGAAGAGCAGGGTGGCGAGGGTGAGCACCACCAGGAATCCCACGGGCCGATCGCGGGAAATGCCGATGGCGATCTTGGCGATGCCAATGCCCACGACCGCGAGAACGAGCAGGGCGCGCCCCAGGCGGGCGCTGTTCAGGGTGGCGGTGGAAGGTTCCCAGCCGCGGGCCTGGACCTTCTCCCGGACCTTGGCGAAGTGCGGCTTGAGCTCCTTCCGCAGCGTGCGGAACTCGATTTCGCGATCGGCGGGGATGGCTTCCCAGATGGCGGCTTCGATCCCGGTGAGGTTTCCGGGCTGCGCGTTCTTGCTGCGGCCAATCCACGCGGGTGTGGCGGGATGGGATTCGATCAGGCCGCGCGCGGCGAGGGCCGCGAGTCCGGCCTGAAGGATCCCGCGGGCCCCGTCGACCAGGCCGGCGACGACGTAGGGATCCTCGTTCTCGAGGCGGGTGGTGGCGTCCGATCCCATGGAGCCCGTGGCCGTTCCCCGGAGCCATCGCGTCGTGAGCAGGACCGTGAGCGCGGCTCCCATCAGGACGAGGTACAGCGCGAGGAAGGGAGTGCCGGTCCAGTCGAACACGTTCCAATCAGTGACGGCGAGCGCTCCGCAGCCGGTGAACCCGAGGATGGCCGTCGCGGCTGCGGATCCGCGGAAGAGGGACCGCAAGGAAGGCTTCGGCAGGATCCACACTTCGCGGGTGTTCACCCGGCGGAAGGCGGAAGCGTTGGTGAACCGGTCCTCGACCGTCGGCCAGATGTCCCGCGGCGGAGGCTCGCCGAAGCAGGCTTCGTACGAGGCGAGGGTCCGTTCGTACCAGTTGGTGTACTTGGCCTGCTCGGTGGTACCGCCGCGGGTGGGGCCGTGGTGGAAGGGCATCCCGAGGACCTCCCGGCACCACGTGTTCCAATAGTCGTCGGAGTAGATCAGGTGGAGGTGCCAGGCCTGGTCGACGGCGTCGCTGGGGGTCACCGGGTGACCGGCGCGGGCGGCGAGAAAGAGGAAGCGGCGGTATTCCAGGAGGACCCGGCTGGCGTGGGCCTCGGACCAGCCGTTGTCCCGGGCGAGGCGTCGGGGGAACCCGAGCACTGCGGATTGGGGGCCGATGGGTTGCGATTCGATCCGGTCCCACAGGCGGTCGTTCTTGGCATTCATTCGGAGGATCTCCTTTCCTCCCGTGGTGTACGGGAAACGTCGTAATCCGGACCAATGCTTTCTCGGGGGGTGATTCCCAAGCACCGCCCCGGATCGTAACAATGGGGATGGGGTGCATCTTGACTCTGCTCCTTGTTGGAAAGGATTCGGGGGGGGCGATGCCCTCATCGCCTTGGGAATGGCTTTGGAACGGCGACGAGGACGTCGCCACCCCATTCCACGTGGGGGGAGTGTCAGGATGCGCCCAAGGGGATGAACTCTGGAAAATCGGGATTGCCCGGGAAGTGGGGGCTGGTAGGGTCCGCGTCCCCTTGTCAGGCAACTGGCGGGGGATAACGGCCTGGAAATGTCCGGTGACGAGGGTCAACGGCGGCCACAACAACATCGGTATTGAATCCGGTACTTCCGCCGGATGGTTCCTTCCGAAGCGTGCGACGCCGAGGCTGGAATACGAACCAATGGAAGCAGAGAGAGAAATCAGTCACATGAGTTCGGTTACGATTCAGGAGTTGCTCGACGCTGGCGTGCATTTCGGCCACCAGACCCGGCGTTGGAACCCGAAGATGAAGCCTTTCATCTTCGAGGCGCGGAACGGCATCCACATCATCAACCTGGACCTGACGGTCAAGCAGTTGGAGAAGGCCTGCGAGTTCCTCGGGGAAGTGGCGGCCAAGGGCGGAAACGTCCTGTTCTGCGGTACCAAGAAGCAGGCGCAGGAAGCCGTGAAGGAGTCCGCGTTGGCCGCAGGCCAGCCGTTCATCACGGGTCGCTGGTTGGGTGGCACGCTGACGAATCTCCGCACGGTGAAGCGCTCGCTGGCGCGCATGAAGGAGATCGAGAAGATGGAGCAGGACGGCTCCATCAACGCGTACGTGAAGCAGGAGCAGTCGATGCTCCGCCGCGAGCACGCCCGCATTGCGAAGAACCTCGACGGTATGCGCACGATCGATGCGTTGCCCGACGCGATGTTCATCATCGACATCAAGCGCGAGCACAACGCGGTCGCCGAAGCCCGCCGCCTCAAGATCCCCATCGTGGCAATTGTCGACACGAACTGTGATCCCGACCTGGTCGACTACCCGATCGCCGGCAACGACGACGCGATCCGGGCGGTGAAGCTGATCCTGGCCGCGATCACGGGTTCGATCGGCAAGGCCAAGGCCGAGTACGACGCCAAGCGCGCCCGCAAGGTCACGAAGGAAGAAGCGGCTCCCGCTCCGGCTCCGGCTGAGGTTCCCGCGGCTCCGGCCGAGGCAGCCCCGGCGGCGGAAGCGGCTCCGGCCACGGTCTGAGGACTTCGACGGATCCTACGGGGGCCCGCGTGAGGAGCGCGGGTCTCCGGTTCAAGGGTCCGGTGTATCTTTCAACTTCAAATTCCGAATCCATGCCAGAAATCACTCCGGCCCTGGTGGGCCAGCTTCGCGCCATGACGGGCGCGGGCCTGATGAATTGCAAGAAGGCGCTCGACGAGACGAAGGGTGACCTTCAGGCGGCAGTCGACATCCTGCGCAAGCAGGGTGCTGCGGCGGCCGTGAAGAAGGCGGACCGCGCCGCGAACGAAGGCCTGATTGGTCAGGCCGTGGTTCAGGGCGGCCGCGTGGGCGTGCTGATCGAAGTGAACTGCGAGACCGACTTCGTCGCTCGCAACGACTCGTTCAAGGCGTTCGTGGGCGATCTCGCCGTGAAGGTGGCCAACGAACCCGGCGTGGATCTGGAAGCGGATCGCGTCGGTGCCGTGGCGCGCATCGGTGAGAACATCCAGGTGCGTCGTCATCAGCGCCTCGAGGTGCAGGGCCAGGGACTTGTTGCCGCCTACATCCACACGGGTGGCAAGGTCGGCGTGCTGGTCGAGGTCGGTGCCACGAAGGAAGCCACGACGGGCCACGAGGAATTCAAGCAGTTGGTCCGCGACATCACCCTCCAGATCGCGGCGGCGAGCCCGGTTTCGATCTCCCGCACGGACGTGGCGGCGGATCTCGTCGAGAAGGAGAAGGAGATTGCCGCGCAGAGCGAGTCCGTGAAAGGCAAGCCGGCGCAGGCGGTCGCCAAGATCATCGAGGGCAAGCTGAACAAGTTCTTCGAGGGCGCGTGCCTCCTGGAGCAGGGTTTCGTGAAGAACCCCGACCTCAAGGTCCAGGCGCACATCGGTGCCGTGAGCAAGCAGTTGGGTGACGAGATCAGCATCCGCCGCTTCCTCCGTTTCCAGCTCGGCGAGCCGATCTGAGGATGATGGTGGGCCAGTCGGCTCACGTCGTTGAAACGATTCCGATCCCGGTCCACCCAGGTGGACCGGGATTTTTTGTGGGGAGAGTTCGAAGTTTTCAGTTTCAAGCCCGCAACTCCCGCTGTAGGCCGCGTGCCCCCACGCGGCCGGGCGCATCTTGACACTGCCCCCTTTTGGAAAGGATTCGGGGCGGCGATGTCCTCATCGCCTTGGGAATGGCTTTGGAACGGCGACGAGGACGTCGCCACCCCGTTCCATGTGGGGCAGTGTCAAGATGCGCCCCACCCGGCCTACAAGCGGAGTTCCACCTTGTTTCCGGGGTCGGGATGAGGCGGAGTTCGGGGGTACCTCGGCGTGAATCAGGTCCAATCCTGTCGGGTGGGCCATGTCTGGGGTGTGGCAAGAGGTTGGGGTATGCGAATCGGAGTCATCAGCGACACACACGGGCACCTGGATCCGAAGATCCGGGAGATCTTCGCAGGCGTGGACCACATCCTGCATGCGGGAGACATGGGCTTTCCTTCCATCGTACTGGAGTTGGAGGACATCGCGCCGGTGACGGCGGTCCTGGGCAACACAGACGATGCGCGGACCGAGTTCAAGGAACTCGAGGTCGTGGAGTTGGGTGGATTGAAGTATCTCGTGCACCACATCACGGAGCCGCGGCATCCCTCGGAACGGTTGCAGCAGGCGTACCTGCACCATTCCCCGGACGTGGTGGTGTATGGGCACACGCATCAGGTGGCCCACGAGGTGATCGACGGGCGATTGTTCCTGAACCCGGGCTACGCGGGACGCCGGAAGGGGGAGGAACGCCGCTCGGTGGCGGTGTTGCGGTTGGAGGAAACCGGGCTGGAAATCGACATCATCGATCTGGATTGAAGGGGAGGCGATGTCCCTGTCGCCATGCGAAAGGCCTTGGAACAGGGACTAGGTCATCCCCATCTCCTCCGGCGCGGAGGCGGTGAGGTTTTGCATGTGTTCTGGCGTTGCCGGGATGCGCGGCTTGACAGGTTTTCCCTGCGTGCGGAGATAGCGCGAACCATGAACCGGATTCCCCGACTCCTGCTCCTGCTTCTGCTGGCGGGCTTGTACCCAGGGACGATCCGCGTGGGCGCGCAGGGGCACGATGGCCCGATTCCCTCGCTGACCGAGGACTATGTGATCCGGTCGTGGGAATCCGAACGGGAGGCGCACTATCCGGCGGTGGTGAGCATTGCACAGTCGCCCGACGGGTTCCTGTGGATTGGTTCCTACGCCGACCTGGTGCGATTTGATGGACGCCGGTTCACGCTGTTTGTGCCGCAGTGGGTGGACCCTGGGTTGGGTGGAGCCATCCATTCGTTGTGTCCGCAGGCACCGGATTCGCTCTGGATCGGGACGGATAACGGCATCCTGCGGATGGGGCGCACGGGTTCCAAAGTCCATGGGCTCGCGCTGGGTGTTGGGGAGGGTCCGGTCTACTCGTTGGTGCAGGACGGTACCGGGCAGATGCTGGCGGTGCTGGGCAATGCGTTGATGCATCTGGAAGCCGAACGGTGGGTCGAGGATGTCCTGGACCCGGAGTTGAGGGGTGCAGCCTGGCGGTTGCTGGTGGATGGGGCGGGCGTGGCGCATGCATGGAGTGAAGCGGGGTTGCTGACCCGCACCAACGGGGTCTGGAAACGGGTGGTCGAACCGACCGCTGGACCAAAGTTCCGAGGGGCTGCACGGGCATTCCGGTCCGGCGTTTGGCTTGCGGACGAACAGAAGCTCTCGTTGTGGCGGGATGGAAAGTGGGTGGAATCCCGGGAGCGGCCCGCTGGTTTTCGTGGGGACCACGTCCAGTTGCATGAGGACGAGGCAGGCCTGGTGTGGATGGGTTGCTACACCCAGGGATTGGTGGTGGTGGGACGGGATGGGCCGCGCTGGGCGGCAACCTCGCGGGATGGCCTTCCGAACATTTCCATCACACAGCTCGTCCCGGACCGGGAAGGGCATTTGTGGGTGGGATCGAACGGGGGAGGGGTGGTGCAGGTGCAGCGCCGGTCCTTCCATGTGTATGCGGCAGCGGCTGGGTTGGACCAGGTGGTGGTCAATTCGATGGCGACGCTCCCGGATGGCAGCATGCTGGTGGGGACGCATGGCGGCGGAGCCCAGGTGCTCAGGGACGGCAAGTTTGGACCGCCCTTGGTGCTCGACGATAACTCGGTGCGCAAGTGGGTGCAGGCAGTGATTGCCGACGGTACCGGCGGTGCCTGGATTGGAACCGTGGGCGATGGATTGTTCCACTGGGTGGATGGCAAAGTGGTGCAGCATGTCCAGTCGGGGCAGTTTGGATCGGAGAACGTGGATATCCTGTTCGTGGATTCGGCCAAGCGCCTGTGGGTCGGGGCCAGTGGCTCGGCGGCGGTCCTCGAGGGGGGCGTGGCGCGGGTGCTGGGACCGGAGGACGGCCTGCCCGAGCAGCGCCATCGTTGCATGGGAATCGAGCAGACTCCGGACGGTACCATGTGGCTGTTGTTGGATGGGGTAGGGTTGTTCCGAAGGCCTGTGGGCGGAAAGTTCGAGCCGGTCCCGCTGCCAATGGTTCCCTTGGGTGCGCAGGTGACGCGGCTTTACGTCGATACCCAGGGCACGCTTTGGCTGGGCAGCAGCGACGGACCACTCGGCCGATGGCGCAATGGGGGGATCCGTTGGATGACGCCCGATGATGGCGTGCCGGTGGAGGGAGTTCTTTCACTGATGGACGATGGGGTGGGCGGCCTGTGGATCGGGGGACCGGAGGCGATCGGACGGATCACACTCGCCTCTGTGGATGAGTTGGAGCAGGGACGGACGCGTCGTTTGGAGCGCTGGCGATTTGGCAAGGCGGATGGGGTACCTGTTCCGAATGGGCGGGATTTTTCTTACCCAAGCATCCTGCGGGATGGGGCGGGGCGGATATGGTTCGCGACCTTGAACGGTCTCGCGGTGGCCGACCCGAAGCGGATACGCGGCCACCGGACAAATGGCGTGCCCATCTTTGATTCGATCGGATTGGTGACCGGGGAGGATCAGGTGATCTGGGGTAGTGCGGCCGGTTTGTTGCGGTTGCAGGCCGGCACCAGGGACGTGCGGATCCGCTACACGGCGGCCCAGTTGGGAGATCCGGAGCAGACCGAGTTCGAGTACCGGATTGGTGAGGGAGAGTGGTTGTCAGGACCGGAGGATCGTCAGATCCAGATCGTGGATCTGAAGCCGGGCGAGCACGTGGTGGCCTTGAGATCGCGGATGGCGCTCGATCCGGACTGGTCGGCGCCGGTGGAATTGCACTTCGAGATCGATTGGTCGTGGTGGGAATTGCCGGGGTTCCGTTGGGCGGTTTCGATGCTTTCCCTGGGGGTTGCCGGAGCGGGGATGTGGTGGTGGCTGGATTACGGGTTTCGTCGGAGGCAGGAGCAGGCGGCGCGCGAGGAACGGATGCGTTTGATGAGCCAGGAACGGGATGCCGCATCGGCGGCGAACCAGGCGAAGACGGAGTTCATCGCGATGATCAGCCACGAACTGAGGACACCGCTGCATGGTTTGCTGGGCTACACGGAATTGCTGAAGGACACGCCGCTGAGTTCCTTGCAGAGCGATTACGTCCAGCGGTCGCGGCAATCGGCGGAATCGTTGCTCCGGGTGATCAACGAGGTGCTGGATTACTCGCGGCTGGAGACCGGTCGTCTGGACCTGGAGGTGTCGGACTTCCAACTGTCGACCCCGCTGGCCGAGTGCATGGAGTTGATGTCGAACACGGCGGCCAAGCGGGGCCTGGAGTTCCTGTGCCTGTTGGATCCGAGGGTGCCGCGCAAGGTTCGCGGAGATGGCCAACGCATCCACCAGGTGCTGGTGAACCTCGTGGGGAATGCGCTGAAGTTCACGCATGAGGGGCACGTGTGGGTGACGGTGACGCCCGCTCCGGAGCAGCCGGGGGAGGTGTTGTTCCGGGTGGAGGACAGCGGCATTGGCATCGCCGAAACCGACCTGCCGCGTTTGTTCCAGCGTTTCTCGCAGGCGGACAGTTCCCATACGCGGCGATACGAGGGTACCGGGTTGGGGTTGGCGATCTGCAAGGGGATCGTCGAACGGATGGGTGGGCAGATCGGCTGCGAAAGTGAACCGGGGAAGGGATCCCGATTCTGGTTCCGGTTGCCGTTGCCCGCGGCGGACGATGCTTCGGCGGCCGAGGGCAGTGCACGGTTGCCGTGGGTGAGCCCGGAGACGGTGATGATTGGATTGGGTGACATGGCCAGTGAGGTCGTGGGCTCGTGGATTGGCCGGGCGCGGGAGCGGGCCGTGTCCTTCGCGGATGTCGCCAGCACGGAATCCTGGTTGCGGCAACCGGGCGTGGGGGTTGAGGGCGGGGTCACGGTGTTCCTGAGTCAGGCGCTGGTCCATGGCGATCCTCGCTTCGCCGTCCGGAACCTTCGCGCTGCCAGTCGCAAGGCGTTGGTCCGGATCGTGGTGTTGGTCCCCACCTCGATGCATCGTCCCGGGCCGGGCGCCCACGACTGGGGATGCGACTTCGTTTGGAAGGAACCGTTGGTGTCTCCGCCGATGCCGTTGGCCGAATGGGTGGGCCGTGAAGTGGCACCCGTACCGCCTCCGGTCACCCGCGTGGTGGGGACTTCCGCAGAGGCCGTGCGACCGCCATCCGCGGCGCGATCGGCGGTGACGGGGACGGAAGCGTCACCCAATCCCGCGTTGGGCCGCGTGTTGCTGGTCGAAGATCATCCGGTGAACCAGGCCTATGCGCGCGACGCGCTCGTCAGCATGGGGTGTCGGGTGGACCTGGCGAACAACGGACGGGAGGCCGTGGAGATGTTCCGGGCACGGGAATACGAACTGGTGCTGATGGATTGCCAGATGCCGGAGTTGGACGGATGGGAGGCCACACGGCAGATCCGCGCCATGGAAGGTGCGGGCAAGCGGGTCTACATCGCGGCGCTCACCGCGGGCGCGTACGACGGTGATCGCGAACGGTGTCTGGAAGCCGGGATGGATGACTTCCTCGCGAAACCGTTCCGCATCCAGGATCTGAAGCGACTGTTGGAACGGCGTCTCCGATCATGAGCGTGCAACGAGTCCTCGTGCGTTTTGCCGTCGTCCTGACCTTGGTTTCAGGGAGCTTGTCCTTACGCGGCGCCGACGGGGATTCCCAGCCTTGGGGCCGTTCCCGGGAACTCAAGGTGGCACCGGCCGCCGCTCCGGGTTTCACCCGCGTGCCCTCCGCGTCGACCGGAGTCACCTTCACCAACCTCCTCTCCCTCGATCGACAGACCACGAATCAGATTTACCTGAATGGTTCCGGCGTCGCGTTGGGCGATGTGGACGGTGACGGCCGATGTGACGTGTTCCTCGCGGGTCTCGAGGGGCGCAGCGCCCTCTATCGCAACCTCGGCGATTGGAAGTTCACCGATGTCACGGTGGCCAGCGGTTCGCCGGGGGCTGGATTGGACGCCACCGGCGCACTCCTTGCCGACGTGGATGGCGATGGCGATCCGGATCTGGTGCTGAACTCCGTTGGCGGCGGCACCGTGGTCTTCCTGAACGATGGGAAAGGTCGGTTCACCCGAAGCGCGCTGTTGAATCTGGAACGCGGCGGAATGTCCCTCGCGCTCGCGGACGCCGACGGCGACGGCGACCTCGACCTCTACGTGGCCAACTATCGGACCGTCACGTTGCGGGATCAGCCAGCCACCCAGTTCCGCATCGTCCCGGTCGAAGGGCGGTTGACTGTGGCGGCGGTGAACGGTCGGCCCACGACCTCCCCGGACCTCGAGGGCCGGTTTACCTACACGCAGGCAGGCGGGATCGCCGAGCACGGCGAACAGGACGTCTTCTTCCAGAATGACGGCAACGGAACCTTCACACCCGTGTCGCCGGAATCCGGGATGTTCCTGGACGAGGACGGGCGGCCGTTGACGGGCAAACGATTCGACTGGGGATTGTCGGTGACCTTCCGGGACTTCACCGGCGATGGCCTGCCCGACCTGTATGTCTGCAACGACTTCGACAGTCCCGACCGGATCTGGATCAACACCGGCGACGGTCACTTCCGCTTGGCACCCGCGGCAGCCTTCCGCAGCACCTCCCGGTTCTCGATGGGCATCGATGTGGCGGACATCAACCGCGACGGGTTGGATGACCTTCTCGTCCTCGACATGCTCAGCCGGAGTCACGTGCTGCGACTCACGCGCATGGACAAGGGCATGGAAGCCACGCCCCCCGGATTCCCCCTCTACCGGACGCAGGTTGGACGGAACACGCTGCAACTGGCGCGCGGTGATGGAACCTTTGCCGAGGTGGCCTACGCGTTCGGTCTGGCCGCCACGGAATGGTCGTGGACGCCCCTCTTCCTCGACGTGGACCTGGACGGTTTCGAGGACGTCCTCGTGACGGCCGGTCACGGCCGCGACGACATGGACACCGACCACGGCATGGCGCTGGAGGCGATGCGACGGAGCCGTCGGATGTCGCCGATGGACCAACTGGCCATGCGGCGATCGACCCCGCCTTTGCTCTCTCCCCGCCAACTGTTCCGCAACGTGGGCGGCGAGCGCTTCGAGGAGGTGGGACGCGCGTGGGGATTCGGCGAGGAAGGCGTGTGCCATGGCATGGCGGCCGGTGACCTCGACGGCGACGGCGATCTCGACCTCGTCGTGAATGAATTGAACG
>JAIXZE010000337.1 GCA_027489875.1 Verrucomicrobiales bacterium | reverse complement strand
CTTCCCCCGATCCTGCCGCGCGGAAAACGGTACTACCTGACGGTCGAGAACACGACGTCGTCCTCGGTTGCCATCGGGGTCCTGGTGGATATCGACATCGGATTGATGACCCTGACCAATGGCGTGCCTTTCGTGCGGACGGGAACCACGCCCGGGTATCTGGATTACTACCGGTTCGACGTCAGCACCAATGCACTGGCGGCCGTCTTCGAGATTCCGACGATGAGTGGGGACGTGGACTTGTTCCTCAGCCGATCGCCCACGTTGCCGCGCCGGTTCGTGCACGATTACGCCAGCACGAACCGCGGTACCAATTCCGAGGTGATCTCGCTCGATTCGAGTTCCAGCCCCGTGCCGTTGAGCTCCGGGCGATGGTACCTTTCGGTTGCAACTCCCGGGACGAATGCGGTGGATTACACCATCGTCGCCAGCGAGTTGACCGGTCAGTTGATCACCCTCACCAACGAGGTTCCGCTCACCGTGACGAACGGTGTCACGGGTTCGCTGCAGTTTTTCGCCATCGACGTGCCGGAGGATGCCACTGCCGCCGAGATCCAATTGAGCGGCTTGACCGGAAACGCGGACCTTTTCGTGAAGCGCGGGCTGCCGTTGGTGTCGACCAACCTGTTCGACTACACCTCGGCCTCAACAGGCACGAACAGTGAAGGGGTCCTGATCGATCGCAGCTCTGCGCCTGTCGCGCTCACCGGTGGGCGTTGGTACATTGCCGTCCAGGCGGTGGATCCGGCTCCGGTGACCTTCACGATCCTTGCCGTGTTGAGCTTTGATCGGACGGATATCGAGACCCTCTTCGAGGACATCCCTGTCGATCGGACAGTGGCCTCGGGTGGCACGGGTCTGTTCCGGTTCAACGTCCCCGCGGGTTCGCCCGTCGTTGTCTTCGAGGTCTACAATCCGACGGGATTGATCGAGTTGTCCGTCAGTCAGGGCGAGCTTCCCGACGTGGCGTCCCGTGTCTTCAGCTTCCCGAAGCCCGGGACCCAACCGGAGCTGATCGTGGTGACAACCAATGACGTCGCCGATCTCTCCGGTGATTGGTTCCTGGCCGTCGCCGGCTTGGATCCATCAACCGTGGTCTACACCGTCCGGGCATCGGCCCCAGTAGATGGGATTCCGAACAGCCGTGCGCCGATTGAGCTGACGTTCATCCCGTCAGCACCTGGCGGAGACGCCGAAGTGGAGTTCAACAGCGTTCCGGGTCGTGCCTACCAGTTTCAGGCCACGACCGACCTGACCCAGCCTCTGGTCTGGCTGGATGTGGGTGCCCCGGTGGTTGCGACGGGTTACACGCTTCGATTGACGATCCCGATAGGCGTCGATCCCCAGCTGTTCTATCGGGTGGTGCCGTTGCCGTGAGCGCTGACCGGGTCCTTGTTGTTTCCACGAACCCCGCCGTCGATGTCGAATGGCGGGTGGACCGGTTGCTTTCTGAGGAGAAGAACGAGGTCCTGACGGAGCGGCGTTGGCCGGGGGGCAAGGGAATCAATGTGGCGCGTTGGTTGCGCGCTCTCGGGGATGACCCTGAGCTTGTCCTGCCCATCGGCGGGGAAACCGGCACCGAACTGGTGCGTGGGTTGCGGCAGGAGAAGATCGATCACCATGCCGTCCGGATCACGGGGGCCAATCGGGCCAACGTCGTCGTAACGACAACAACGCAGGGTCAGTTCCGACTCAACCCGACCTGGCCCGTGCTTCAACCCATGGAGGTATGGGGACTCGCGGATGCAGTCCGGCGTCGGCTCAAGCGGTGTTCCCGCCTCGTTCTCTCCGGGGCCTTGGTCCGGGGTGCGCCCCCGGACCTGTATGCCCAGTGGGTTCAGGAAGGGCGGGCGGCGGGATGCCGGGTCTTCCTGGATTGCGATGGGGAGGCCTTCCGACTGGCGATCAAGGCGCGTCCGTTCCTGGTGAAGCCCAATCTCCACGAACTCGAGCAGTGGGCTGGGAATGCGCTTCCTGATTTCACCCGGCGCGAAGCCGCCGCGCGTGCGCTCGCTGCCGTCACCGGAGGGTGGGTGCTGGTGTCGTTGGGGGCGGAGGGTGCGTTTCTGGTCGGGGAAGACCACCGGTCATTCTGGCACCGCTCCGCACTGAAAGTGCCTGTCCGAAATACGGTGGGAGCCGGCGATGCCATGCTCGCGGGTGTCGTCCGTGCCTGTGGTCTGGGAGATGGTCCCGGTAAATGGTTGCGGTCAGGCATCGAAACGTCCGCCCGCTGTGTCCGTCGGGAGGCAGGGGACGTGATCTTCTGAAGTCAGGTGGTGATTTCGTCGATGCGTCGACGATCCCGCTTGGTCGGCCGTCCGCTTCCCTTGGGACGGAATCCGACGATCTCGGTCGCTGGTGTGCGGACGCGGATTCGTTCCTCGGGTGGGGTCAGGTCCTCTGCGTAGTCGGGTACCAACGCCGCGCCAACCCGGGAGCGTGGAGAACCCTTGGCGCGCAAGGTCCGGGTCAACTCGCCCACCTTGGCAACGATGAGGTCGCCGGGTTGCACGTCGCGGGATGGCTTCGGGACGAGTTGGTTGACCTGAACGTCTCCTGCCCGGATGGCCTCGACGGCGTTGGAGCGTGTCTTGTACGCGCGAACAGCCCACAGCCAGACATCGAGTCTCATGGGGCGACCTTTGCGGGTTTGCGCCCGCGCTTCTGTTGCTGGGGCAGGACAGGAGTGGCCCCCGTGGACGCGGGAGCTGCATTTCCGGGGGGAGGCGGCTCGGCTGCCGGCTCCTTCTGACACCGTGGGCAAAGGCCAAAGAATTCGAGCCGGTGGCTGACGCTGGCGAATCCGTGTCGCCGAGCCAGTTCTGTCTCGTACTCGGGCGGGAAGCAGTCCTCGACCTCGACGATGATCGCGCACCGGTTGCAGACGAGGTGGTGGTGGTGATGGTTGGACTCGTCGGTAACCAGTTCGAACCGGGCCGAACCGTCCCCGAAGTCGAACCGTTTCACCAACCCCATCTCCGTCAGCGTGTGCATGTTCCGGTAGATGGTGGCGAGGTCGCAATCGGCCTTGCCGAGCGCGTCGTGAATCTGGCGGTTGGTCAGCGGGCTGGCGTGACGACGGAGGACATCGAGGATGGCCTGACGCTGACCGGTGACCTTGCGGCTGCTGGCTCGCAGGCGGTCCGTCAGCTCGGTGAGCGGTTGCTGGACCAGCCGATGCGGATGGGCGTGCTGGCTACAGGCGTTGTTCACGCACTGGGTTTAGCGTCGGTTGCGTCGCGTCGCAAGCGGCGCACCACCAGCGAGAGGACAAAGAGCAGCGAAAGCGTGAGGGTGATCGTGGGCCCGGTGGGAAGGTTCAACGGGTATGACGAAAGGACCCCGCCTCCTGCGCCGACCACGCCCACAATGAAACTGAGCATGATGTGCTGCCGCAGGTTGTGGGAGAGGCTGCGCGCGATGGCAGGCGGAAGGACGATGAGCGAGGTGACCAGCAGGATCCCCAGTGCCCGGATGCTCAGGGACACGGCCACGGTCAGGAGGATGACAAAGCCGTAGTTCATGGCCCGTACCCGGATGCCACCCACATGGGCCAGGTCCTCGTGGGTGGTCAGAAGCACCAACGGGGTCAATTTCCACAACAATACCCCCGCGACAAAGAACGCCACGCCCCACGCCACCCCCACGTCGGTCCAGTTGACCGACAGGATGTCCCCGAGCAGGAACTTGTCGAGTTCGGCCCAGCGGTTGCGTTGAAGGCTCAGCAATACGACGCCGCCCGCGACCGAACTGCTGAGGAGGACGGCCATGATCGTGTCGTTCAACAGCTGCGTCCGTTCCCGCAGCCACAACATGGCGACCGCAACCAGTGAGCAGTACAGAAGCACCGGGATCGTGGGCTCCTCGAACCCTGCCAGGAATCCCGCCGCGACCCCTGTGAGTGCCGCGTGGGAAATGGTGTCACTGAAGAAGGCCATCCTGCGGGCCGTCACGAAAACCCCGAGGAAGCCGCAGATCGGACCAAGCGCCAGGGCCACGAGCAACGCCCGTTGCATGAAAGGTTCGGCAAGGAATTCCAGCATGGCTCAGCGGCGTTTGAAGGCGATGGGCTGTTCGACCGGTCCCGTTTGGGGCCCGTGGTGGTGATGATGGTACGGCGTGACGTGGATGCCGTAGGCGGCCTTGAGCGAATCGGCGTTGAGGACTTCCTCCGGATGTCCTTCGCAACAGATCACGCCGTTCAGGGCGTACACCCATGTGGCCTGGCGGAACACCATGGCCAGGTCGTGCGAAACCAGGACCACGGTCAGCCCAAGCCGCGCGTGGATCGACGAAATCAACTCGTAGAAGCTCTGTTCCCCGGGCGTATCGACACCCGCGGTGGGTTCGTCCAGAAGCAGGAGTTCCGGCTCGGCCAGGAGGCTGTACGCGATCAGGACCCGTTGCAGTTGACCGCCCGAAAGCCCCGCCAAGGGCCTATCCAGGAGCGATTCCACCCCGAGTTCCCCAAGGGTCCCATGGAGCATGGAGTCGATTCGCCGGTGGCTCTGCCAGAACCATCCGCGTGTATCCCGGCGTCGCAACGAGAGGAACTCGCGGACCGAAATCGTGAATGATGGTTCCAGTTGGAGCCGCTGAGGAACGTATCCGACGCGGGACAGCACCTTCGGACCGACGGGTTCCCCGAGGATCCGTACCTCTCCGGAATCCAGGCTCTGCAAACCCAGCAGGCATCGCAGCAGCGTCGTCTTCCCGGACCCGTTGGGTCCGATCAAGGCCACCATCCGCCCACGGGGCACCATCATGGTGACACCTCTCAGGACGTCGGTGTCCCCGAGGCGCACGCGCGCATCCCGGATCTCAATCGCCGGGCCCGATGGTTTGGTGGTGGGTTGGGACATGGGCTACCGGAGGGAGGTGTCGAGCGCCTGAAGGTTCCGTCGCATTCCCTCCTCGTAGAAGAGGGGGCCCGGCTGGCCCGTTTCCAGAACATCGAGTTCCGCAAACCGGATCTTCAGATCGCGACTGATCTGGCGGACCAGCCGCGGATTGAATTGGGGTTCGGTGAAGATGACCCGGACGCCGCGCGCCCGGACGACCGCCGAAAGGCCCGCGAGATACTTCGGCGAAGGTTCCACGGAAGGGACTTCCTCCACAACGCCGGCAAGGTCGATGGCGTAACGGCGGCAGAAATAGGGAAAGGCGTCGTGATAGGTGACGATGGTCCGGTTGGTGATGCCGGTCAGCCGGGTCTTGATGTCCCGATCCAGTTGCTGCAGGCGCCCAATGTAGGCGAGGCCCCGCTCCTTGTAGCCACCGGCGTGGGCAGGGTCTGCCTGCGAGAGGGCGTTGATGATGTTGGTGACGGCGTGCTGGGCGTAGATGGGATCCAGCCAGACATGTGGATTTGGCGCTTCTCCCGCCGCTTCATGGTCGTGATCGTGTCCATGATCATGGCCTCCCTTGCGAGCTGTCGCCGGATCGAGGGAAAGGGTGGGCAGGTGATAGATCAACTCCCCCTTCAATCCATCGGACGTGCGCACGATCTTGCGCGCCGATTCCTTGGCATTGCCCTGGATGGCCTTCTCGAGCCAGCCCTCCATGCCAAGACCATTGGCGATCAGCAGGTCGGCCTGACGGATCTTGCGGAGGTCCTGCGGGCGGAGTTGGAAGTCGTGCGGTCCGACATCCCCCGGAAGCAGCAGTTCCACGGTGGCATCCTCTCCGGCGACGTTCAGCGCCCAGGAGTGGATCGGAGCGAAGGTTGTCAGGATCCGGCGTTTCGGGGTGGTTTCCGCGGCTTCGAGCCGGGCCACAACAATTCCCACGCCCAGAAGGGCGATCATGGACAGCAGGGAGAGCCATCGGGGGCGTGCCAACGAGGCGGCGGTGCCGGAACGGAGGGGCATGGGGAGGAAAATGCCGTGGGTGGGACGGGACTGCAAACCGATTGCAGGACTTGGGCCAACGAAAAAGGGCCGCCGGAATGGATCCGGCGGCCCGGGGAAGCGGGGGCCTGTTACTTGATCAGCAACATCTGCCGGGCGCGCTTGATCGCCGTCGTCAGACGACGCTGATACGCAGCGGGCAGGTTGGTGTACTTGCGGGGAAGCAACCGACCGTTCTCGGTGACGAACTGCTTCAGCAGGTTGACGTTCTTGAAGTCGATCGCGTCGATGGTGAAATCGACCTTGGGCTTCGGCCGCGGGGTACGCGGGGACGAGGAGCGGCGCTTCTTCTTCTCTTCCAGACTGGTCTTGCGGGGCATGGCTTACTTGATTTCGCGATGGAGGGTATGCCGACGGAGGAAGGGATTGAACTTCTTTTTCTCAATCTTCTCCGTCTGCAGTTTCTTGTTGCGCGAGGTCTGGTAGCGGGAGGGCGGCTTGCCTTCCTTGCGCGCCTCCGTGCACTCGATGGTCACGATTTCACGCGGCATAAATCATCATTCCTTCTCCTTTGCGGGTTTCTCTTCGATCTCGATATCGTCGTCGTCCACCTCCACGCCTGACCCGGTCTCGACCGAGCCGAGGGAACCGAGGCGGTTGCGTGAGCGGAGGGCGCCTTCCTTTTCGAGTTGGGCCTGTGATTCGACCGTGAAGCGGGTCCAAGGGATTGCATCGAGACGGGCCCGGGGGATGGGCTTGTTGGTTAGTTCGCACACCCCGTACGTGTTTTTCTCGATACGCTTGAGCGCTTCCTCGATCTCGTAGATGGCGTCCTGATCGGACGACAGCAGGCTGAGCGCGAAGTCGCGGTCGAAATTATCCGTTCCGGAATCTCCCATGTGGAGGGAGTAGTTCTCCATTTCCGCCTGTGACTCCTTGGCGAGGCCTGTCATCTGATTGCGCAGGCGCTCATGGAGTTCGAGCAGGTTTTGGTAGTACTTCTGGAGGTCCGGCTTGACCTTGCTGACAGGTGTCCACGCGAGGGACGCCGCCAGAGGCGCCCCATTCTTGACGCCCTTGCTTTGCGGGCGACCCAGGATCGCGGCAGCACTGGCAGCTCCAACCGTCTTGCCCTTGGGCAGCGGCTTCTTGGGAGTAATTTTCTTACCAGTCACAGCAACACGTGTTCGGTGTTCCATTGTCATCCCGGGAAAGACAGAACTCACACACCGTGTGGTCCAGCCGGAACGAAGGCCGCGGAAGCTAGCAAACGAACGGGGGAACGCCACAACTATTTTATTCCCCGCTCAGCCTTCGTCGGATCCTCTCGATGCGGCGTCGGTTTGTTCCCAGATCTGAATGCCCGATCCGTGACGCGGAGCGGACGTGGAGGACATTGGATGCCGGGTCGTACAGGCATTCCAGGTCGTCGATGAACCGCCACCAGCGTGTGACCACCTCGAACCGCAGATAGGCGTCGGTTTCAGAGACCAACCGTGCCCCTGACTCCGCGAGACATGCGGCCCGACATCGTTTCAGGGCTTCGGTCGGGGTGCCGTGCACCGGCAGGGGATCAATCCTGTGTTCTGGAGATTCCGACTGGCTGGATACGGCGTTGGGGGAAGCGGGGCAGGGGGCGAGGCGTCCTTCGTTCACGCCCAGGTCGGGCGCTTCGCCCCGTGGCATCCATCGCCACAGCACGAACACGAGGAAGATCGGTCCCAATACCAGCCAACTGCGTCGCTTCATCCCCCAAATTAGTGTCGGATGGGGGGCTTCCCAACGGGAATCTGGAGACAATGGAGCGATGCGGTTGTCCGCGTTTGACTTTCGGTATGGGCCTACCTTAACTCACCCCGCTCTTCCCCGGCCGTGACAGGACCGTTCGCCGGAAAAGGATACCACTGTGGCTGCCAAAGACGATTTTCTCATCGATACCATGGTCGACATGGGTCTCGTGACCCGTGATCAGGTCGATTCTGTCCAGGTGGATGCCGAATCCGCTGGAGAAGGATTGCTCGATACCCTGGTCAAACAAGGTCAGATCGAGCCCTCCATCGTGGTGATGGCGAAGGCCACCTACTTCGGCGTGGAATCCGTCGAACTGTCCGGGGTGCGCCTTTCCGACGATGTGATTGCGGCCGTGCCGCGGCACGTGGCCAAGAAGTACAACGCGGTTCCTGTCGCCATCAATGACGGGACCGTGGCGGTTGCCGTGAGTGATCCCTCCGACATCGAGGCCATCGACGGCCTCCAGGTGTCGATCGGCAAGACGGTTGAGCTCCGGGTGGCCAGCCCGGCGGACATCGAGGCGGCCCTGGCGAAGTATTACGGTGGATCGAGTCGCGACGATGGCGGCATCGCGCAGATGATCCAGGACATCACCGAGGGCGAGGTCGAGGTCTCGCAGATGACCGGGGATGTGAATTCGGATGGCCAGGCCATCGAGGCGGATGCCCCCATCATCAAGTTGGTGAACCAGATCATCGTCGATGCCTTCAAGTTGCGGGCTTCGGACATCCATCTGGAGCCCATGGCGAAGCGGTTTCGGGTTCGCTACCGGATCGACGGCATGTTGATCGAGCAACGCGACCCGCCCAAGCGACTGCAGGCACCGATCATCGCCCGGTTGAAGATCCAGTCCGGGATGAGCATCGCCGAGCGCCGGATTCCACAGGACGGTCGTATCCAGACGAATGTTGGTGGCAAGACGATCGACCTTCGCGTGAACTCGCTGCCCACGCAGCATGGCGAATCGATCGTCATGCGTATCCTGGACAAGGACGGGTTGAAGCTGGGATTGCCAGAATTGGGCTTCTTCGCGGATGACCAGCAGACGTTCGAGCGTTTGATTGCGCTTCCTGATGGCATCCTGCTGGTCACGGGACCCACTGGTTCCGGCAAGACGACGACGCTTTACTCCTGCCTGAACTACATCAATCGACCGGACCGCAAGATCATCACGGTCGAGGACCCGGTGGAGTACATGCTGGCCGGCATCAATCAGGTGCAGGTGAATGAAATCATCGGGTTCACCTTTGCCTACGCCCTGCGGTCCATGCTCCGTCAGTCTCCCAACGTGATCATGCTGGGAGAAATCCGCGATATGGAGACGGCGACCATCGCGATCAATGCGTCGCTGACGGGTCACTTGGTCTTCTCGACGCTGCACACCAACGACGCGCCCGGCGCCGTCACCCGTTTGATCGACATCGGCATCAAGCCCTTCCTTGTGGCTTCTGCGACGCGCTGTCTGATGGCCCAGCGTCTGGTCCGCAAGGTTTGCAAGAACTGCGGAGCCCCGGCCACGCTGGACGAAGGCGAGTGTCGTTCATTGAACATCACGCCTGAAATGCTGGCGAATGCGACCCCCCGGAAGGGCAAGGGCTGCGCGACCTGCAACAAGACCGGTTGCAAGGGCCGGTTTGGGGTGTTCGAGATCTTCATCATCAACGATCAGGCCCGGAAGATGATCTTCGACAAGGTCCCGGCCAACGTCCTGCGCAACAAGGCGCGGGAGATGGGGATGCGGACCTTGCGCGAGGACGGTACCCGCAAGGTGCTGGCCGGACTGACGACGGTGGACGAGGTCGTCCGCGCAACCGTCGTGGATCATTGATGGTTTTTCCGTACGGCAAGAGACCTGCTTCAAAACGAGCCAAGACCGAAGTCAGACCCGAAATTTCGCTTTATCCGCCATGTCCTACCAGATGTCCGACCTGTTGCAGTTGATGGTGTCCGAAGGGGGCGCCGATCTGCACGTTCGCGTTGGGATTCCCCCGGTGATCCGCATCCACGGCGTGCTTCAGCGCGTCGACGGCCCACCCTTGAAGCCGGAGGATACCGAAGAGCTGATGCGCTCGATCACCTCCGAAGATCACATCCAGAATATCCGTGAGAAGGGGGGGGCAGACTTCGGATTCGCCTTCGGTGAGCTCGCCCGTTTCCGTGTGTCGGCCTTCAAGGAGAAGGGCAACTTTGCGTTGGTGCTCCGGCAGATTCCTTCGAAGCTGTTGACGATGGAGCAGATCGGCATTCCGCCGTCCGTGAAGGAGCTGATCTACAAGCCCCGCGGCCTGGTGCTCGTCACCGGACCGACGGGATCGGGCAAGACCACGACCTTGGCTTCGTTGCTGAACATCATCAACGAGGAGTCGAACCACGCCCATATCATCACGATCGAGGATCCGATCGAATACTATCACAAGCACAAGAAGGCGGTGGTGACCCAGCGCGAGGTGAACGTCGACGTTCCGAACTTCGCCGAGGCCCTGCGCCGGGCGTTGCGTCAGGATCCGGACGTGATCCTGGTGGGTGAGCTGCGCGATCTGGAAACGATGGAAGCGGCGATCACGGCCGCAGAGACGGGTCACTTGGTCTTTGGAACCCTGCACACCACCGGTGCTGCCAAGACCATTGATCGTATCGTCAATGCCTTCCCCCAGAACCAGCAGGAACAGATCCGGATCCAGCTTTCGACGGTGCTGCAGGCGGTGATCTCGCAGTTGCTGATTCCCCGCGTCGACAAGCCCGGCCGCGTGGCTGTGTTCGAGGTGATGGTCAATACACCGTCCGTCGGTGCGCTGATCCGCGACAACAAGACCTTCCGAATCCAGTCTGACATCCAGACCGGTGCCAAGTACGGCATGGTGACCCTCGATTCCTTCCTCATCGACAAATGGTCTGCGGGGTTGATTGCCGAAGAGGAGGTCGTGACCAAGGCGCAGGACCCGACCACGATTCACCAGAAGTTGCAGGAGTTGAAGCAGGCCCGGGCCGAAGCCCAGGCGCGCCGCCAGACCTGATCCTCCAAACACCCGAGCCATGCCCGAAGTAGCCTCCGATCCGCTGTTGTCCCTGATCCGCGAGCGCGGCCTGCTGGACGATCTTCAGTACGAAGAAGTCGTCCAGGAAGTCGGGCGCACGGGCAAGCCCGTCCTCCAGATCGTCCAGGACTATGGATTGCTGGACCTCGACTCCGCGCTGCAGATCATCGCGGACCATCTGGGTACGATGGTGGTGCCAGTGGAAATGGAGCAGATGACGCCGGAGGTCATTGCGGCCATTCCGGCGGATAGCGCCCGGATGCATCAATGCGTGCCGGTGGCGCTTTATGGGGACACGGTGCAGGTGGCTCTGGCCGACCCGCTCAATCCCGCGGTCATCGACGAGCTGGGGTTCACGGTCAAGTACCAGATCCAGCTGGTCGTCGCGAACCCCGCGGACATCGTCAAGGCCGTCGAGAAGTTCTATCCCGCTCAGGCAGCGGGTGGTTATGCGGACCTGATCGCGCAGATGGGAGGGGATGACAAACCCTCCGACCTGGTGGATCCGAAGGCTGCCTTGATGAAGGTGGACGAGGCGGTCAACGACGCGCCGATCGTCAAGTTCGTGAACCTTGTCCTGATGCAGGCAGTTCAGGACCGCGCCTCGGACATCCATTTCGAGCCGTTCGAGGAAGAGTTCAAGATCCGGTACCGCGT
>JAIXZE010000028.1 GCA_027489875.1 Verrucomicrobiales bacterium | reverse complement strand
GGGCGGGCGTGGTGGATTGGGCAACCGGAACTTTGCCACGAGCCGGCATCAGTCGCCGCGGTTCGCACAGCCCGGTGAACCGGGCACGGAAGGCCATTACCTTCTGGAACTGCGCATGATGGCGGACGTCGGGTTGGTCGGGTATCCCAATGCCGGAAAGTCCACGTTGCTGACGGCCATCTCGCACGCGCGGCCGAAGATCGCGGCTTATCCGTTCACCACGCTGACCCCGCAGGTCGGCATTCTGGAGTACGAGGATTTTGCGCGGTTGGTGGTGTGTGACGTGCCGGGTTTGATCGAGGGTGCCCATGAAAACGTGGGTTTGGGCCACTCGTTCCTGCGGCACATCCGGCGCTGCAAGATCCTGGTCATCCTGATCGACATGGCGGGTACGGATGGACGCAAGCCGTGGGACGATTACCGGCACGTGATGGAAGAGTTGGAGCTGTACGATCCGGCGCTGATGGAGCGTCCGCGTCTGGTGGTGGCCAACAAGATGGATGAGCCGCATGCCGAGGCGAACCTGAAGTCGTTCAAGCGTCGCATCACCAAGACGCCAGTGTTGCCGATCTCGGCGGCGTTCGACGAAGGGTTGCCGAAGTTCAAGAAGGTCATCCGCGAGATGGTCGAGGCAGCGGGTGGGATCCTGCTGCGGTAGGGTCCGTTGGGGAGTTGTCAGATTCCAGTGCGATTGTAGGCCGGGTGCCCTCATCCGGCGGGGTCCATGGAGCGCCGCGTGGGGGCACGCGGCCTCCAAGGGGAGTTGCCAGAGCCTAGTTCCCAGGAACCTGGAATTGCTTCATCAGGGTTTTCTCGCGGGGCATTCGGGGCCACACTGGGCGCATGAAGTATCGCCGATTTGGCCGCACGGGAATCCAGATGCCCGTGTTTTCGTGTGGGGGCATGCGCTACCAGCAGTCGTGGTCGGATGTTCCTTGGTCCGACGTGAAGAAGGAGGGCCAGGCCAACCTGGAGGCGACCATCCACCGGTCCGTGGAACTCGGGATCCATCACATCGAGACCGCGCGCGGCTATGGATCGTCGGAGATGCAATTGGCTCCGGTCTTGAAGCAGTTTTCGCGGGAGAAGCTGGTGGTGCAGACGAAGGTCATGCCGAAGCCGACGGCGAAGGAGTTCCTGGAGACCTTCGAGACCTCGATGCGGTATCTGGAGCTCGAGTACGTCGACCTGCTTTCGATTCACGGCATCAACAACGCCGGGCATCTCGACGAGACCCTCCGGAAGGGTGGATGTCTCGAAGTCTGCCGACGACTCCAGCGCGAAGGACGTGTGCGGCACGTCGGGTTCAGCACCCATGCCACGCCGGACGTGATTTCGTCGGCGATCCGGAGTGACGAGTTCGATTATGTGAACCTGCATTGGTACTTCGTGAACGACCTCAACCGGGCGTGCGTGGCCGAGGCGGCGCAGCGGGACATGGGGGTCTTCATCATCAGCCCGAACGACAAGGGCGGGAAACTTTACCTCGAACTCCCACGGTTGCGCGCGATGTGTGCGCCGCTGACGCCGATGCAGTTCAATGACCTGTACTGTCTCTCGCGCCCCGAGGTGCACACGCTTTCGCTGGGGGCGGCACGGCCGTCCGACTTCGACGAGCACATTGCCGGGTTGGAGCATTACGAAAGGGCGGCGGCGGTGGTGGGGCCGATCGAACGGCGCCTGCGCGAAGAGTTGGAACGGGTCCATGGTGCGGAGTGGTGTCGCCGGTGGTGGGCGGGGCTCCCCGAGTATTTCTCGGTGCCGGGCGAGGTGAACGTGGTGGAGATCCTCCGGATCTGGACCTACGCGAAGGCCTTCGACCTGATCGATTGGGCGAAGTTCCGCTACAACATGCTGGGGAACGCCGATCACTGGTTTCCGGGTGAGCACGTGGCCAAACTGGATTGGGCGCGGATCGATGCGGTGCTGCAGGGGAGCCCGTTCGCGGACCGGATCCCGGAGATCCTGAAGGAGGCGCACGGCCTGTACTTTGACGCGCCGGTGAAGCGGTTGAGCCAGTCCTGAACCCGGAGGTGGTCAAGCTTCGGGGCATCTTGCACTGCCCCCGGCATGGAACGGGGTGGCGACGCCCTCGTCGCCGTTCCAAAGCGTTTCCCAAGGCGATGAGGACATCGCCGCCCCGAAACCATTCCCAAAGGCTGCAGTGTCAAGAGGCTCCCGTCATGCTTCTGGGGAAAACTTGGAATTTGAACCGGGAACGCCGGCGCTCCAACCTCGACGTGTGAAAACGAGCTGGATGGTGGCATGGGTGGCTTCGGCAGCGGTACTGCTGGCGGCCTGCGATAAACCGGGGCAGGCCTCGGCACCTCCGCCCGCCGCTCCGGCGGGAACCACCACGGCTCCCGCCCCCACAACGCCTGCGGTCACGCCCACGACCCCTCCAGCGCCCGCGGCACCCGCCGCGGAGCCTGAGGTCATCTTCCATTCCAACCGTGCCCAGACCAACCTGCCGATCGTGAAGCTCCTCATCGGGCCGCACGAACTCGACGCCGAGCTGTGCACCACGATCACGCAGGTGGCGACCGGCATGATGCACCGGAAGGGGGTTGGCACCAATGACGCCATGTTCTTCGCCTTTGCGATCGGCCAGCAGCGGTCGTTCTACATGAAGAACGTCGATTTCCCGATTGCCGCGGCGTACATCGACACGGACGGCGTCGTGCAGGAGATCGTGCAGTTGAAGGCGCGCGACGTGACCCCCGTGCCGTCCAAGTCCGAGAGGATCCAGTACGTCCTCGAAACCGCCCCCGATTGGTTCACGAGGAACAACGTCGGCGTGGGTGCGCTCGTGACGACGCCGAAAGGCGAGCTTCGGACCACGCTCGCGCGGTTGGCGCGGTTGCCCTGAACCAGAGCCCTTGCGATGCGTGTTGCGATTGCCCAGTTGAACCAGACCGTCGGCGACATCGCCGGAAACGATGCCCGGATCCTTGCGGCGTATCGTCGCGGGGTGGAAGCGTCGGCGGAACTGGTGGTCTGTCCGGAGCTGGCCCTCACGGGGTATCCCCCGCGGGACCTTCTGTTGCGGCCTGCGTTCCTGAAGGCCAATCGCGAAGCGCTGGATCGGTTGGCGGCGGCGACGGGAGAGGCGGGATTGTTGGTCGGATTCGTCGACGACAACGCGGTGCGCCCGGGCCGGCCGGTACTCAACGCGGCGGCCTTGTTGCAGCGGGGTCGGGTGGTGGCCATCCGCCACAAGACCCTGTTGCCGACGTACGACGTCTTCGACGAGGACCGCTACTTCGAACCGGCCACGGTCAATGCCCCGGTCGAGTTCAACGGGCGGCGCATCGGCATCACGATTTGCGAGGACGTGTGGAATGACGCCGACCTCTGGCCGGAGCGCCGTTACCGGCCGGATCCAGCCGGCGAGCTGGCGGCGGCCGGTGCGGAAGTGCTGTTCAACCTGTCCGCGTCGCCGTGGCATCTGGGGAAGGACCGCACCCGGCACGAACTGTTGCACCGGCTTGCTCGGCGCACGGGACGGCCGGTGGTTTACTGCAATCTGGTCGGCGGAAACGACGAATTGGTCTTTGACGGACAGTCGGTGGCCTTCGACGGCAAGGGGCAGTTGCTGGCGCAGGCGGAGTCCTTTGCCGAGGACTTCCGCGTGATCGAAGTGGACATGTCGGGTGGCCAGACCGCACGGACGGTCCCGGTGGAGGAATCACTCTATCGCGCGCTGGTGTTGGGAACCCGCGATTACCTGCACAAGTGTGGGTTTCGTTCGGCGGTGCTGGGGTTGAGCGGTGGGATTGATTCGGCCGTGGTGGCCTGTCTGGCGGTGGCGGCGCTGGGGGCTGAGAACGTCCGGGGGCTGTCGCTCCCTTCGCAGTATTCGTCGCAGGGCAGCCTGGATGATGCGCGATCGTTGGCCGACGCGTTGGGCATCCAATACGACGTAGTTCCGATCCAGCCGCCGTTCCACGCGGTGAAGGGGCAATTGAAGGAAGTCTTCGGCGGACGTCCCGAGGACGTGGCCGAGGAGAACATCCAGGCGCGCCTGCGCGGTGTGATCCTGATGGCCATGTCCAACAAGTTTGGGTCGCTGCTGCTGACGACCGGGAACAAGAGCGAGATCGCGGTGGGTTATTGCACGCTTTACGGTGACATGTGCGGCGGGCTGGCGGTCATCAGTGATGTTCCGAAGACACTGGTCTACCGCCTGTCGCGCTGGATCAACGAGGACGCGGTGCGGCGCGGCGTCGTGCCCCCCATCCCGGAGCCCACGATCACCAAGCCGCCCAGTGCCGAGTTGCGTCCCAACCAGACCGATCAGGACAGCCTGCCGCCCTACGACGTCTTGGACGCAATCCTTGAGATGTACGTCGTGGACCAGAAATCGCCGGCCGACATTCGGGCGGCGGGGTTTGCCGCGGCCGACGTGGCCCGCGTGGTGAAGCTGATCGATGGGGCGGAGTACAAGCGTCGGCAGGCAGCGCCGGGATTGAAGGTGACGACGAAGGCGTTCGGGGTCGGACGTCGCGTCCCGGTGGCCCAGCGATGGCGGGAACTTTGAGGCAGGAAACCCATGAACACACGCGCAGGTCGGTCTCAATCCAGGGGCAGGGTGCTGCTGGCTCTCGTGGTCACGGTGAGTTTGGTTGTCGGGTTGTTTGCCCTGAAGCAGGCGGGATTGTTCGGGCAGATCGGGCCGGTTCCGACGGGTCTGTTGATCGCCGGCGACGTCTTTGTTGCGAGCCTGATCTGGTATCGGGCGTTGAAGCGTTGAAACTAGGGATTGCGGTGGGGAAGGGTGGCCCCTTACGGTTTTCGAGTTCCCCGCAAAAAGTGGCGCAAGACTGGAGTGAATCGGCGGGCGGGAATGTCCGTCGGACGCGGCAGTCTGGAACTTAACGAACGTACGCGTATGAATTCCCTTCCCTCGGGCTCGCCGATCACGCGGCGCAGCTTCCTCTCATCCTCGGGTGTCACGATTGGTGCCGTTGCTGCCGGCACGCTGGCCGTGGACCGGTTGGCCTTCGCGCAGGCGAGCGATACCTTGAAGATCGCCCTCGTGGGTTGCGGTGGCCGCGGATCCGGCGCTGCAAACCAGGCGCTCAATGTTCCCGGAACCAAGCTCGTGGCGATGGCGGACGCCTTCAAGGACCGCTTGGAAGGTGCGCTCAACAACATCAAGCAGGCGCAGGGAGCCAAGGTCGACGTGCCGGCTGAGCGCCAGTTCGTGGGCTTTGACGGCTACAAGCAGGCGATGGCCCTCGCCGACGTGGTCATCCTGGCGACGCCTCCGGGTTTCCGTCCCTTCCACTTCGAGGAAGCGGTGAAGCAGGGCAAGCACGTGTTCATGGAGAAGCCGGTGGCCACGGATGGACCGGGCGTGCGGCGTGTGCTGGCGGCGGCGGCGGAAGCCAAGGCCAAGAACCTCAAGGTCGGTGTCGGCCTCCAGCGCCATCACCAACCCGGTTACATCGAGACCCTCAAGCGCATCCATGATGGCGCGATCGGCGACATCACCTCGCTGCGGGTTTACTGGAACGACGGCGGCGTCTGGGTGAATCCCCGCAAGCCCGGCCAGACCGAAATGGAGCACCAGATGCGCAACTGGTATTACTTCAACTGGCTGTGCGGTGATCACATCTGCGAGCAGCACATCCACAACCTCGACGTCGGCAACTGGATCAAGAACGCGTATCCCGTGCGCTGCCATGGCATGGGTGGACGCCAGGTCCGCACGGCCAAGGAGTACGGCGAGATCTTCGATCATCACGCCGTGGAGTACGAGTATGCCGATGGTTCCCGCATGTACAGCCAGTGCCGTCACATCCGTGGCGCCTGGAGCTCGGTTTCCGAGCACTGCGTGGGCACCAAGGGCCATGCGGATGTCAGCGGCCACCAGATCCGCGTCACGGGTGCCGATGCCTGGCGCTTCCGCGGCACCAAGGCCGTCGATCCCTACCAGCAGGAGCATGACGATCTCTTCGCTGCCATCCGTTCGAACACCGAGTTCAACGAGGCGTTCAATGGCGCGAAGTCGTCCCTGACGGCGATCATGGGTCGCATGGCGACCTACGGTGGCAAGATGGTGGAGTGGGATGCTGCGCTGAACTCGAACATCACGCTCTCGCCCGACGCCTTCACGTGGGATGCCGCGATGAAGAGCCTGCCGGACGCCGAGGGATTCTATCCGATCGCCGTCCCGGGCAAGACCGTTGCTGTCTGATCCCGTGGAGCGGTCTTGAGAAACCGGGCCGGGAGGATGGCGACATCCCCGGCCCGGTCGCTTTTTATTGAAGGGACCTGGAAGCAGGTCCGAGGTGGTACGGCAGCGTGTGGTGGACAGTCCTGGAGGAATCAGCATGGGCAAGAGGCTACTTTCGGTGGGTGGGTTGCTGGCGTGCGCGGCGGCGGTGCTGGCGCAGAACGGCGACAAGGCAGGTGAAACGCAGGCCGAGCGCGTGCCGGCCCACCTGATTCCTCCGGCTCCCGTCCTGTCTCCGGTCGACCAGATCGGTACCTTCCGATTGCCCGAGGGATTCCGCGCGGAAGTGGTCGCGGCGGAACCCCTGATCGCCACGCCCGTCGCCGCCCAGTTCGATCACCAAGGCCGTCTGTGGGTGGTCGAGATGACCGGTTACATGCGCCACGTGGACGGCAGCGGCGAGACCGAGTCGAACGGCAGCATCGTCATCCTCAAGGATACCGATGGCGACGGCCGGATGGATCAGCGGACGGTTTTCCTGGGCGGGTTGGTGATGCCGCGATCGGTGATGCTGTTCCGCGAGGGCGCGCTGGTGGCGGAGCCTCCGCGGCTGTGGTACGCGCGCGACACCGACGGCGATGGCCAGTGCGATTCGAAGGAATTGGTCGCCGACGACTACGCGACCCAGAACGATCCCAAGCTCGGAGCGAAATCAAATCCGGAACACGCGAGCAACTCGCCGACGTGGGCCCTCGACAACTGGATCTACTCGGCGAACCACACCACCCGTTTCCGGTGGCGTGGCGGGACCAACTGGCAGCGCGGCGTGACGATCTTCCGCGGGCAATGGGGACTTTCGCAGGACGACCTGGGGCGGTTGTTCTACAACTCGAATTCGGATCCATTGCGGGCGGACTTCGTGCCGACCGCCTACCTGGAGCGGAATCCCAACCTGCGCCAACCGTTCGGCGGCAACGTCCAGATCGAGCGGGACATGAAGGTGAACACGCTCCGGGTGAACCCCGGCGTGAATCGCGGGTACCAGCCGAACCAGCTGACCGCGGACGGCAAACTGGCCACCTTCACGGGCGCGTGCGGTCCGGTGGTTTATCGCGGCGACCAGTTTCCGGACTCCTTTCGCGGGGACGCCTTCCTCTGTGAGCCCACGGGGAATTTCGTCCGACGCGAGAAGCTGACCGAGAAGGACGGAGTCATCACGGGAGCCAATGCGCATCCGGGCGCGGAGTTCCTTGCGTCCCTCGACGAGCGCTTCCGTCCCGTCAACATGATGAACGGACCGGACGGCTGCCTCTATGTCGTCGACATGGCCCGCGGCCTGATCCAGCACCGGATCTACCTCACCTCGTACCTGCGGAAGCAGATCGAATCCCGGCAACTGCAGGCCCCGAATGATCAGGGTCGGATCTATCGGATCGTGCACGCCGGCAAGGCGCGTCGGGTGGAAACCCTCCCGGCGAAGCCGGCGGAAGACGCGTTGCTCGCGAAGCTGGATCACCCGAATGGATGGTGGCGGGACCGTGCCCAGCAGTTGTTGGTGGAAAGCCGGAACGCGGCACTGGCTCCACGGCTGCGGGAGATGGTGAAGGCCACGAAGACGGTGGGCGCCCGTGGACGGTTGCAAGCGCTCTGGACGCTCGAAGGCCTGGAGCAGGTGGATCTCGCGACCCTGGAAGCCGCCACGGAAGATCCCTCACCCGAGGTCCGGGCGGCCGGCCTGCGACTCATTGATGGCCAGTTGCGCGGTACGCAGCGCGAGCAGGCGATGCTGCTGTTGATGCGGCGCGCGGGGTTCCTGTCGGGTCCCGAGCAGTTGCAGTTGCTCTTCACGCTGACGACGGCGGCGACGCCCCAGGCGGACACGGTCCTCCGGGTGCTTCTGATGAACGGGCCGAGTTCCACGCTGCGCCAGGACGCGGCGATCAGCGGACTCGGCGGGCGCGAACTGGAGTTCCTCGAAGGGCTTTTGTCCGATCCGATCTGCGGTCCCGAAAAGAAGGAACACGCAGCATTGGTGAAGCGTCTGGCGCAATGCGTGGCCGTCGAAGGAAAGCCGGCGCGTGTGGATCGGATGCTGGAGGTGGCGTCGCTGCAGAAGACCGGTGACTGGCAGCAGTTGGCGCTCCTGGACGGATTGGCGAGCACGGTGCCCGCGGTGGTGAAGGGGCGTCCGGCTCCGGCCGTGAAGCCGGTGCGCTTCGCCAGCCAACCGAAGGGTTGGGAAGCCCTGCAGCGGATTGAGATTCCCGAGATAAGGGAACGGTTGGAGCGCGTGGCCCCGATGATCGCATGGGTGGGGGATGGCAAGACTCAGGTTGAAGCCAAGGTGCGGGAGTTGTCGGAGTCCGAGGAGGCCAGCTTCAAGCGGGGCAAGGAGCTCTACATGGTGGTGTGCGGAGCCTGCCATCAGCCGCACGGAAACGGTCAGGAAGGCCTGGCACCGCCCTTGAAGGAATCCGAATGGGTGCTCGGCTCCGAGGCACGGATGGTGCGCATGGTCCTGCATGGCGTGCGCGACGCCATCACGGTCAAGGGGCAGAAGTGGGAGCTCAACATGCCCGCCTTCAACGAGGCGCTGGAGGATCAGCAGATCGCGGATTCGTTGACCTATGTCCGTCGCGAGTGGGGCAACACGGCGGCTCCGGTGAGTGTCGAGACGGTGAAACGGATCCGGGCGGAAACCGCCGGCCGGGAAGATTCGTGGACCGAGGCGGAGTTGTTGAAGGTGCCTTGAAGTTGAAGCTGGGGTCCGGGGTGGCGATGTCTTCATCGCCTTGGGGAGGGGCTTTGGTGGGGCGACGAGGACGTCGCCTCTCCGTCTTTGAGCGGGGTGGCACCCAGCCCCGTCAGAGGACGCCCTTTTTGCGGAGCATCGCTTCCATGACCTTGTCCATGGCGTATTCGGCGAGGGGCTTGGTGACCTCGTCGAGCTGCGCGGTGGCCCCCTTGAGCCGCGCGGGATCGCCGGTCTTGGTCTTGGGATTCTCCAGGGACAGGACCGACTCGACCTCGTCGAGGGCGGCGTGCAGTTGCTGGCGGTAGTCGGGGTCGAGCTCGGAGTCGTACTCGGCCATCGTCTTGCGGGTGGCGATGAGCGTTTCCCCGGCGCGGAGCTTCGCTTCGATCCATTGACGCGCCCGGAGGTCGTCGAAGGCGTTGGCCACGGATTCCTCGACCATCTTCTGGACGTCGGCGTCGTCGACGTCCACGGCGGACTTCATCTGTACCACCTTCTGGTGCCCGGTCTTCACGTCGCGTGCGAGGACGTGGAGGATGCCGTTGGCGTCGATCTCGAACTGGACGCCGACGCGGGGGACGCCCTTGGGAGCCGCCTCGAACTCGAGCTCGAACCGGCCGAGCGACCAGTTGTCCATGGCCCGCTCGCGCTCGCCCTGGAGCACGTGGATGAGCATCGAACGTTGGTTGTCGACGGCGGTGGTGAAGAGTTCGCCGGCCTTGACCGGGATGGTCGTGTTGCGGGGGATGATGACGTTCATCAGGCCGCCGAACGTTTCGATGCCGAGCGAGAGCGGGGTGACGTCGAGCAGCAGGAGGTTGCGGAATCCGCCGGCGAGGATCTCGCCCTGGATGGCGGCTCCGAGCGCAACGGCTTCGTCGGGATTGACGCTGGTGTTGAGCTGCGGGCCCTTGGCCTTGTGGAAGTCGTCGCCGAGACGCAGGTCGCCGCGCGTCTCCTCGAACTCGGCGCAGCCGAACCATTCGGAGACCTTGCGGCGCACGAGCGGCATGCGGGTCTGGCCGCCGACGAGGATGACCTGGTCGAGGGCGGAAGCTTCGAGCTTGGCGTCGGCGAGGGAGCGCAGGCAGTGGGCGCGGGTCCGCTCGATGATGGCGTGGGTGAGCTCCTCGAGCCGGGCGCGGGAGAGACGGGTGGAGAAGCTGAAGGCGGGCGTCAGGAAGGGGAGCGCGATCTCGGTTTCGGATTCGCTGCTGAGCCGGATCTTCGCGTGTTCGGCAGCTTCGCGGACCCGCGACAGCATGGGGAGGATCGTGGGATCGGACGCTGTCGGGGAAAGCACCGGTCCGCCGGCTTGCTGGATCTCGCGGCAGAGATGATCGACGACGCGGCGGTCGAGGTCGTCGCCGCCCAGGCGGGTGTCGCCGTGCGTGGACAGGACCTGGAAGACACCCTGGTTGAGTTCGAGGATGGAGAGGTCGAAGGTCCCGCCGCCGAGGTCGTAGACGGCGATCCGGGCCTTGTCGCGGAGCTTGTCCAGACCGTAGGCGAGAGCGGCTGCGGTGGGTTCGTTGACGATCCGTTCGACGGTCAGGCCGGCCAGTTCGCCGGCGCGGATGGTGGCGTTGCGCTGGGCGTCGTTGAAATAGGCGGGAACCGTGATGACCGCGCGGGAGATGAGTTCACCGAGGGAGAGTTCGGCGTCGGCCTTCAGCTTGCGCAGGATCTCGGCGGAGACTTCCTCCGGGGTCCAGGCGCGTCCATGAAGCTGGATCGTGACCGGGCCGCTGCCCGTGCCCTGCACCGGATAGGTCACCAGCATCTCCTCGCGGGCGATGTCGGATCCGCGGCGTCCCATGAAACGCTTCACGGAATAGACGGTCTCTGCGGGCTTGAGCAGACGGACGCGGTTGGCGGGGTGCCCAATGACCGGCGTGGCGTCCGGGCCCGGGACATGGACAACCGACGGCGTCAACCGACGCCCTTCGGCATCCGCGATGACATAGGGGATCCCGGAGTCGACGATGGCGACCAGGGAGTTGGTGGTACCGAGGTCGATACCGACGATCCTGCTCATGAGGCGGCCAACCTGTGGCAGGGGTGGAAAGGGGGCAAGTGAGGGGGGCTCCGGGAAGTTGCGGTTCTTTGGTGGAGGATTGCTGAAGGGAGTTGCCAGTTTGAAGATTCAAGTTTCAAGAGGGGCGGGCGGTGATTGAAGGCCGCGTGCCCTCACGCGGCGGAGGGATGAAGAAGTGCCGGGTGAGGGCATCCGGCCTTCAACGGAGTTCCCAGCTTCCAGAAGCCAGGTCCCCAAACCCGTGTAGGCCGCGTGCCCCCACGCGGCGGAGAGATGAAGAAGTGCCGGGTGAGGGCATCCGGCATGGGGCTCATCTTGACACTGCCCCCGCAGGGAACGGGGAGGCGACGTCCTCGTCGCCGTTCCAAAGCCATTCCCAATGGCGATGAGGATATCGCCGCCTCGAAGGCTTTCCAAAAGGGGGCGGTGGCAAGAGGCGCGCCCCGGCATGGAATCAGCGAGGCTGCAGGCCGGCTGTCATGACCCGTCGGGAGTTGCCGGGAGCCAGTTCGTGCCGCCGTGGATCTCTGTGCCTCTTTTTGCAATCGCGCGTCGCATATGCGACGCGCGGTTGCAAATGGGCTCTTGAAACCGACCCTTGCGGCCACCGTTTGCATCCGGACGTCGCATATGCGACGTCCGGATGCAAACGGCAGCCTTCCGAGACCCTGCTTGGTCTGTTTTCTCGCAGCGCCCGAACCCAACCGGATCGCAGTCCCCCGTTTGGCAGGCAGGGTGGCCTGACCCGGCGGTAGTTGCCTGAAGCCGGATGTCGGCACACCGGAGGCGTTGGAGCAGATAGCCCCGGGTCGTGTGCAGCGCGCACCCGGGGAATGGCGTGTCGATTTGGAATCCGCCCCCCGGCCGGGAGCGAAGAGTCGGGAGGCTGCAATCCGTGCCGGGGTCGGTGCCTTCAGGTTTCCGGGCGCCGGAGAGATGAAGAAGCGCCGGGTGAGGGCACCCGGCCTTCAACGGAGTTCCCAGTTTTCAGAAGCCAGGTCCCCAAACCCGTGTAGGCCGCGTGCCCTCACGCGGCGGAGGGATGAAGAAGTGCCGGGTGAGGGCACCCGGCCTTCAACACGGCGGGCGGCAATCAATCCCCGTTCGTCGGGGCGATGCGGTAGAAGCGGTCCTCGGATTCATCGACCGGGAGGCGCAGCACGACGTCTTCGCCGTCGAGTTCCGGTTCCACTTCGACGGGGAACCAGTCCGAGTCGCCGAGTTCGAAGGCGGCTTCAACGACACGGTCGGCGGCGTTCGCCGGCCATCGGAGTTCGATCCGGTCCTCGAACACCGCGAGACGGAGGGACGGCGCAACGGGTTCGGTGATGATCAGGTCCACGGATTCCGACGTGGTGGAACCGGCGCTGTCGGTGACCGCGGCGGTGATTCGGTGCGTGCCTGGGCGCAGGACGCCGGGTTCGAGGACCAGTTCCGTGCCTTCACCCAGGTCTCCGGCGCGATCGGACGTCCAGCGGATCGTCGTGAGTTCGCCGTCTTCCGCGTCGGCGGCTTCGGCAGTCAGCGCGATGCCGGCGTTGCGATCGATCGACGTGTTCGGCGTCGGCTGGAGCAGGACCACGGTCGGAGCCTGATTCGACGTCAGGATCGACGCGGGCATGAGCACGCTGCGGGCGTTGAACCCATCGGACACCGTCACACGGACGCGGTGGGTGCCAGCCTTCGGGAGATGATCCGGGCGCAGGGTGAACTGCGACTCGGTCAGGTCCATGGCGAGTGTGGACCAGGTGGTGCCCTCATCGGCGGAAGCCTCGACGCGGGCGCGGAGGCGATCCCCGTCGGGGTCCGATGCCTGCCAGGCGATGGGGATGCCCGTGTCGCCGATCGGCAGGGGGGCTTCACCGGTGGGGGAAAGCCAGCTGAGTTCCGGGGTGTTCGGAGAGATGGTGAGGCGTCCGATCAGGATGCCCGAGCGGTGGATCTCGATGCTCGCGGTGCCTTCGGTCCGAGGTACGGTCACATAGAACTCGCGGTAGTACTTCGAATCCGAACCGACGGCATCGGGCGCGATGGCCGGTGCGTCGAAGGGTTGTTCGGTGAGGACATTTCCGGAGGCGTCGACAAGCTGGAGGAAGAACTCGCCCTCGGACGCCTGTTCCCAGGCTTCGTCCCGGACCGTGACAGGGTCGAGTTCAATCAAGCGCCCATCGCCGTCGAGCATGCCGCTGATGCGGAGGACAGGCACGGGATCCCCGGCGGGTGCAGCGTTGCCGAGACCGCGCGGGCCGGCAGGGCGGCCGAAGCGGGATTCCACTGCGCCCATCATTCCCGTGTAGGAGAAGATGCCGGGCCAGGTCCAATCGGTTTTGAACTCACGTCCGAAGGACGTGCAATAGCTCATGATGTCGGCGGTGCTGAAAGGGCTGACATAGCGGAGGCCGCCGCTGTCCCAGCCATAAGCAAAGCGGAACTCACCGAGGCGCATGGGCCCGAGCACGGGGGCGAAGAGCTCCGAGCGCAGGACGTCCATCGGGTAGTCCGGAGCGATGATGTCGGCGATCTCATTACAGAGCCCCTTCTTCAGCTGTTGGCCCTGGAGGACCTGGATGCCGAAGACGGAGTGGACGGCGTGGTGGCGTCCGAGCGCATGGCCGACCTCGTGGATGGGGAGATTGCGACGGACTTCGCCGAGCGCGGAAACGTCGGCGAAGGAGGCGTTGCCGCCGCTGATGTCGCCGGCCCCGCGGAGGTTCGCCCCATCGACGACGCCGTGATAGATGGCCTTGCTGCGTCCATCGATGAGGTCATCGCGCTTGAGTCGGATCAAGGACCGCAGGAGCGCCGAGGACAGTTGCATGTTCTCGTCGTTGGCGGGGTCGGTGGGATCGAGGGCTGGCCTCCAATCGAGGACGCGCTTGCTGGTGGCGACGCTGGGGAGCTTCGCGGTGGGCATGCCGGCGAGCACGCGACTGCGTTGGGAGTTCGCGAGGGCTTCCGTGGCTGCCTTGCCCTTGGCTCCGAAGATCCAGTTCACGAGCACCCAGCGGATGGGAATCTCGGGCATGGCCTTGAACTTGATGTCGGTCTTGTTGTTCCGGACGGCGGTCTGGCCGGGCGCGGTCGACGTGATCAGTTGGCCGCCGGGCCATTCGAGCGTGATCGTGTTGGTGCCCTTGAGGGCGTCGGCCGGGAGCCGGAAGGGAATGCTGGTTTCCGTCATGTTGCGGCGTTGGGCGTAATCCGGGCGCGCCGTCACACCGCCGCTTTCAGAACCATAGAGGCCGACCTGCCGACCGTCCCGCATGACCCGAAGGCGGGCGTTGTTGACGACGACCGGGGTGCGGTTGGTGCCGACGGGTTTGACGAAGGCGCGGATGAGCGTGGCCTTGTCCTGCACGAGCGGGACGTTGTTCTGCCAGTCCTGGATCACCTGGACCGCTTCGAGCGCGAGCAGTTCGACGGCATTCCGGTTGGCGCGGAAGGTGAAGAAGTTGCCGCAATCGCCGCCTGGACCGCCGAGGACGAACCGGATGAACTGGGGCGTGAAGGTGATGCCGGCCTCGGGCGGGGTCGGCGTGATCTCGTAGAGGGCGGCAGGCAGTCCCTTGAGGACCCATTCGCCGTGCACATCCGTGGTCGCGGTGCGCCGCACCGGAGGACCGACGAGGCGCGCTTCCAGGACGACGATCTCGACGCCCGGGAAGGGTTGGCCATTGCCCATCACGACGCGTCCACCGAGCGAACGCTCGGGATCACCGATGAAGTTCCGGGTGACGCTGGCCTTGTCGATGGTGATGTCGACGGCGCGCGGGTTGAAGGAGTGGGTGGGGTGCGAGATCGACACCGTGTACTTGCCGGGCGGCAGGTCGCGGAAGGCGTACCGGCCGTCGGGTCCGGTGCGCACGGTCTGGGTGACCGTGAGGTCCTTGCCGGTCAATGTGACCAGAGCGGAGGCGAGCAGGGGGCCGCGGGCGTTGCAGCCCCGGACCACGCCGGTGATGCTGAACTTGCCGGTGACGACGAAATTGGCTCGCGGGGGACAGTTGTCGAAGTCCGAGGCGGGATTCAGCGCGACGTTGGCTGGCTTGGAGGTCAGGCCCGCAGGCAGATCCTTGATGCTGACGGTGTAATCCTTCTTGTCGACGGGCGCGATGCGGTACTCGCCATTGGCATCGGTCTTGGCGGACTTCTTGTCGGCACCACTGACGGCCTCGACCGTGAGACCTGGGACCGGCGTCCCGTTGGTGGTGCCCAGGGTGACCCTTCCGACAATGATCAGCCAGTTGGAGATGGCGTCGATCGCAGTGCCGTCGGGGCCGACATCGACATCCGCAGTCCAGACCTCGATGCCGGCGGCGGGGTCGGCGGGGGTGATGGTGACCTTGTATTTTCCGGCGAGCAGATTGGTGAAGCAGAACGTGCCGAGGGCATCGGTACGGCCGTTGAGCTTCAGGGGGCCGTCGAGGGTTACGGTGGCGTTGGGGTTGGGAATGTTGGTGACGTTGTTGCAGATGCGCGCAATGCCACAGGCCGAGTAACCCACGAAGAAGATGCCCGCCTCGCCGCGATTGTTCTCGGCGACGGGATCGCGGGGCTTGGAAGCGCGGAGGGTGGCGACGTTGGTGAACGCGCCGCCGCGTTGGGCCTTCACGACGAGTTCGAGCGTTGCCTTGGCACCGTTGTTGAGCGCGGGGAGCGTCCAGGCGCCGGTGGCGGCATTGTAGGCAGATCCGGGAGCGGCTTTGTGGGAATCCAGCGTGAGGCCGGCGGGAATGACATCGTCGATGGTGATGTCCTTGGCGTTGCGCGGGCCGAGGTTTTCCACGGTGACCGTGAAGGTGATCTTCTCGCTGACGTTGGTGGTGGCAGGCTTGGCCTCCACGGTGACCTTCAGGTCGGCGAGTTCCTCCTCCGCCTTGAAGACCACGAACGCGATGTCGTCCTCGCCGGCCGCGCCATTGGCGGGTGTCGAATCGGGATCCGGAACGCCGGAGTCGATGATTTCCACCGGGAAGGTGACATCGATGGGTCTCTCCGCGCGGGCGCTGATGGCAATTTGCGCTGAGCCGCCCGGGGCCATGGCTCCGATTTCCCAACGGGCAGAGGCGGGGTTGTAACCGGCAGGTGCCGCGGAAACAAAGGCGAGGCCCGGCGGAAGCAGGAACCGCGCGACGACGTTGGGTGCGCGGACCGGTCCGGCGTTCTGCACGGAGGCGTTGAAGACCACGATGTCATCCACGAAGGCGGACGGGGTGGCGGTCGTTGCCGTGAGGGAGAGGTCCGCCGCTTCGGGCCCTGGAGTGATGACAACGGTGATCGTGGAAGGTTCCCCGACCACGGCGTTGGCGGGATCGCGCAGATTCACCGTGAACGAGCGCGGAACACGGCCCGTGTGGGGATCGGGTCGGATCTCCACCTGCGTCAGCATGCGGGAAATGCCGGGACCAAAGGTCAGGATGCGATCCGCGGCCACGTAATCGACACCGGCACGGGCGGTGCCGTCGACGGTGACCATGCGCACCGAACTGGCGTTGGTGTCTGCCGGAGACCGTCCCACTTCCAGAAAGACGACGAGCGGATCGGCTCCCGCGGTGGCCGGGACAGGACCCGGCGTGGACCAGAACACCACATTCGTGATCTTGGGTGGGTTGG
>JAIXZE010000164.1 GCA_027489875.1 Verrucomicrobiales bacterium | reverse complement strand
GGCACCTACGGATTCTCCGGAATCGCCGCCGGCACCTACACCATCGCTGTCAGCGGCCTCCCCTCCGGCTACGTCGCCACCTACGATGCCGACGGCCTCGCCACCCCGGCCGCCACTTCCCTCACACTGAATGCCGGTGAAGTCATCGACACGATCGACTTCGGCTTCCAATCCCGAAACTCCGCCGTCGGTGACCGAGTCTGGCAGGACCGCAACGGCAACGGCCTCCAGGAACCCACCGAACCCGGCCTCGCCGGCGTCACCGTCGAACTCCGCTCGGCCGCTGACCTTTCCCTCGTCGCCTCCACCACCACCGACGCCAACGGCATCTACGGATTCTCCGGCCTCGCCGGCGGCGACTACCTCGTCGTCGTCTCCGCTCCCGCTGGATTCCAGCCCACGCACGACCTCGACGGCACCGGCTCACCGAGCCAGACGCAGGTCCTCCTCGCCAGCGATGAGGTCCGCGACGACATCGACTTCGGCTACGCCGGCGGCAGCCTCGGCGACCGCGTCTGGTCCGACGCCAACGCCGACGGCATCCAGGATGCCTCCGAAACCGGCATCCCCGGTGCGACCGTCACCCTTTCCACCGGTGCCACCACGACCACCGATGCCAACGGCTACTACACGTTCGGCGACCTTCCCGCCGGGACCTACACGGTCAACGTCAGCGTGCCCGCCGGTTGGGTGGCCACCTTTGACACCGACGGCATCGCTTCCGCCGGTTCCGCCACCGTGACCCTCGCCGCAGGGCAGACGCTCGACACCGTCGACTTCGGTTACCAGGAGCGCACCGCCAGCGTCGGCGACCGCGTCTGGCGTGATGACAACGGCGATGGAATCCAGGACGGCGGCGAACCCGGCCTCGAAGCCGTCGTCGTCGAACTCCGCAATGCCTCCGGTGACCTTGTCCTCCAGACGGCCACCACCGACGCCAACGGCTTCTACCAGTTCTCCGACCTCGCCGCCGGCACCTACACCGTGTGCGCCGCGCAACCCAACCGCCACGTCCCGACCTTCGATGCCGACGGTTCTGCCGTCGCCAACTGTGCGGTCATCACCCTCGCCACCGGCGAGGCCCGCAACGACGCCGACTTCGGTTACCAACCGCTCGGAACCATCGGCAACCTCGTCTGGCTCGACCTCGACGAAAGCGGCACCTTCGAACCCGGCACCGAACCCGGCCTCGGCGGCGTCACCGTCACTGTCTCCGGCACCGGCGGCACCTTCACCACCGTCACCGACGAGAACGGTGCCTACCTCTTCGACAGCCTCCCGCCCGGCACCTACACCGTCAGCGTCACGCCTCCCGAAGGCGTCACCGCCGTGTACGACGTCGACGGCATCGCGACCCTCAATCTCGCCACCGTCACTCTCTCCCCTGGCGGCGAAAACCTCACTGTCGACTTCGGTTACAACGTCGGCGGCAACCTCCTCACCGCCGACATCGCCGGCCGCGTCTGGGATGACCTCGACGCCAATGGCGTCCCCAACGCCCCGGAAACCGGCCTTCCCGGGTTGCCCGTCGCGCTCGTCGACCTCAATGGCATCGTGGTCGCCAGCCAATTGACCGATGGCTCCGGCTTCTACGCCTTCAACGCCATCGCCGCCGGCACCTACCGAATCGCGGTCACCCCCGCTGCTTATTGGGGCCCGACCTTCGACATCGACGGCACCGGCACGCCCAACGTGGCCACCACCTCCGTCGACCCCGGCCAGGTCCTGAATGGCGTCGACTTCGGTTACCTCTATGCCCCGCCCGCCGGCAGCATCGGCGACCGCGTCTGGAATGACGCCAACGGCAACGGCCTCCAGGACCCGGGCGAATCCGGCCTCGCCAATGTCTTCGTCGAGATCCGCAACGAACAGGGTGCCTTCATCACCTCCGCCACCACCGACGCTTCCGGCCTCTACACGCTGTCCGACGTCGACGCTGGCAACTACGTCCTCTCGATCGTGCCGCCCGCCTACTACGAGGCCACCGGCGATCTCGATGGCGTCCTCACCCCGAACATCGCCCTCGTCCCCCTCGCCATCGGCCAGGACCGCACCGACGTCGACTTCGGCCTGATCTACAACCCGCCTCCGGCCCTCGTCGGTGACCGCGTCTGGATCGACGCGAACTCGAACGGCATCCAGGACCCCGGTGAATCCGGTCTCGCTGGCCTCACCGTCAACCTCCTCGACAACACCGGCAGTGTCCTGGCCACGGCCACCACCGATGGTGCCGGTGCCTACGCCTTCAGCGGCCTCCAGGCCGGGACGTACACGGTCGCCGTCACCTCGCCGCTCTACTACATCCCGACGTTCGACTTCGACGGCATCGCCACCACCAACGCCGCCGCATTCACCCTCTCCATCGGCGAAACCAACGAGACGGTGGATTTCGGCTTCGTCTACGCCCCGCCCCTCGGCCACATCGGCGATCGCGTCTGGATCGATGCCAACGCCAACGGCCTCCAGGAGTCCGCCGAGGCCGGCATGACCAACATTACGGTCACCCTGCGTGGCAGCGACGGCCAGATCAACGCCACCACCACGACCGACAGCACCGGCTACTACCACTTCAGCGGTCTCGCCGCCGGCAACTACTCCGTCGAGGTCACCGTGGCCACCAACACCCTCCCGACCTTCGATCTCGACGGCATCGCCACGGCGAATGTTTCCGCCGTCACGCTCGGCATCGGCGAGGACAAGGAAGACGTCGACTTCGGCTTCCAGATCATCCTCCCGCCCGCCCTCGCCAGCATCGGTGACCGCGTCTGGATCGACGACGGCAACGGCCTCTTCGAACCCACCGAGAAGGGCCTCACCAACGCCATCGTGGTCCTCCGCAACCTCCAGGGCACGCCGATCGCCACCAACATCGTCGCCGCCGACGGTGCCTACCTGTTCGACGATCTCGAACCCGGCACCTACACCGTGACCGTCACGCCGCCCGCGAATTACTTCGCGACCTACGACCTCGACGGCCTCACCACGCCGGACAACACCACCGTCACGGTCAACTACGGCGACGACCGCCGCGATGTCGACTTCGCCTACGCCTTCGTCGCTCCCGATCCGATGATCGGCCGCATCGGTGATCGCGTCTGGCTCGACGCCAACGGCAACGGCATCGCCGAATCCATCGAGGCCGGCATCGCTGGCGTCACCGTCCGGCTCCTCTCCCCCGCGGGAACGCAGCTCGACGTGGCCACCACCGACAGCACCGGATTCTACGAGTTCGTGAACCTGGCCGGCGGCACCTATCGGGTCGTCGTGACCCCGCCCGCTGGATTCTCTCCAACGTACGACGCCGACGGCACCGCCACCGCCAACAACGCGGTCGTGATCCTACCCGGCGGTATGGAGATGCTCGACATCGACTTCGGCTACCTCCCGCCCGCCTTCGCCTCCATCGGTGACCGCGTGTGGATCGATGCCAACAGCAACGGCGTCCAGAACTCCTCCGAGGTCGGTCTCGCCAACGCCCGCGTCGTCCTCCTCAACTCGACCGGCACGCCGATCCGCACCAACACGACCTCGTCCACCGGCGCGTACCTCTTCAACAACGTGCCGGCCGGCACCTACACCGTGGTCGTCACCGCGCCCGTCACGTTCGGACCGACCTGGGACGTCGACGGCATCTCCACGCCGAACCGCAGCACCGTCACCGTCGCTGCCGGCGAAAACCGCCTGAACGTCGACTTCGGCTACGTCGCCTGCGCCGGCACCGGCCGCATCGGTGACCTCGTCTGGATCGACAGCGACGGGGATGGCACCCGCGACAGCAATGGTTGCCGCGGCACCGAGTCCGGCCTGCCGTGCGCTACCGTCCGGCTCTTCGATGCCAACGGATTCCTCCTGGCCACCCAGCAGACCGACAACAACGGTCGCTATCAGTTCACCGGCCTCTTCGCCGGCCTCTACTCCGTCACGGTCACGCCGCCCTCCGGCTACACCCCGACCTATGACCTCGACGGGCTCCTGACGCCCAACACCGCGACGCTCAGCCTCGCCAATGGCCAGACCCGCAGCGACGTCGACTTCGGCTACATCCGCTACTGCCCGCGCATCACCACGGGCACCGGCTGCACGCCTGGCTTCTGGCGCAACCAGAACGGCCAGTCCCTCCTGCGTCCTTACGACTTCGCGGTCCTGAACTCGCTCCGCCTCGTCAATGACAACGGCTCCGACCGCGACTTCACTTCGGATATCAACTCGAACAAGTCCGCCTTCGCCAGCTGGCTCCAGTCCAGCTCGGCCGTGAACATGTCACGCCAGCTGTCCATCCACCTGGCCTGCTTCCAGCTCAACGTCCTCCACGGCTTCTACCAGCCGGGTGCGACGATCCCCACCCCGGGCATCGGCAGCGGCTCCATGACCGCCTCCGCCCTCATCACCGCGGCCAACGCCGCCCTGATCGCCGATGGCAACACCCCGGCCGGCGACCCGAACCGCGTCTCCCAGGAACGCCTGAAGAACGCGCTCGACGCCGCCAACCAGGCCGCGCGCCGCTGAGCCAGAACGCGCTTTAGGCTGCGACCAACCAAGCAGCCGCCCGCCGAAAGGCGGTCCCCCAACCAACGCCCGGGAGTCTCCTCTCCCGGGCGTCTTTTTTTTGGGAAGTTCCCAGTCACCAGTTCCCAGTTTCCAGATTCCTGATTTAAAGTTGTCACCTCAGGGCTCTGACACCTGAAGTCCGCGGTTGGACCTTTGGGGACGCATGCCCCCGGACATGCATCCCGCACCCGCCCTCGCCGCAACGCGGCGCACGGAGAAAGCCCAGGGTGGAGCGGAGCGGAACCCTGGGTCACCCCACCCCATGACACCTCGCCCCAACGGGGCGAACGGTGACCATACGCCCCTGTTTCGTGTGCCCTTTCAGGGCACAGAGGACGTTGTGTGGCGTGGTCCCCGGGGTTCCACCCCGGGCTTTCACCGGTTGCCCCTTCGGGGCACTGCTCTTGGAACTGGCAACTGGAATCTCCCCCGTTGCAGGCCGGGTGCCCTCACCCGGCGGAGAAAGCCCGAACCTCGGAAACCCAGGTTTGGAGCCAGCTGAAGCCCACGGTCCATGGGACCTAAGGCATGAATGCTGGCACCGCAGGCTCCGCATCCGGAAACCGGAACTCCCCTAGCCACCCTCAGACCACCCCGCCACGGACCTCGGCATCCGCCTTCAAGGCGCGCCGACGGACCCACAGGCAGCCCCCGATAAAGACCACCCCCACCATCGCGGTCGTTCGCGCCTCAGGAATCGGGTTGGCAAAAATGGCAATGCCCGTCGGATTGACAAAGCCAGTCAGGTACGAAGAGACAGAACTTCCGTCAGGACTGATCAGACTGACTGCGTCCCCTCCCGTCACGTACACCGCACCCGTCATCGACACGGCAAGACCGAAAACCCCACTCGCGACGCTGACCCGTCCTCCCGTCCCATACCCGGCATCCAGCATCGCATCCGTCCCGGTCAGGTTGAATTTCAACACCTCACTCGTGAACAGGTCTGCGACGTAGAGGCTGGAATCCGAGTTCATCCCGATTCCATAGGGCAGGATGGAACTCGGAAGGTTCAGATTGATCGCAACATCGCCGGTGCCATCCGCCCCAACACGCCGGATCGAACCGTCCTCGAGCGTGTAGTAAATGAAGTTCCCGGTCGCATTGTACGCGACACCGATGGGGCTCTCGCCGTTGCCCGGGTCCGCGACGTCCAGCAAACCGCCGGTTCCGAACGATGTATCCCATGCGCCCGTCGCCGCATTCAGTCGGATCAGGTGTCCGGAATTGTACGCCGAAACAACCAG
>JAIXZE010000411.1 GCA_027489875.1 Verrucomicrobiales bacterium | reverse complement strand
AGATTTCAGTTTCAAGTTTGAAGCCGTGATCCCGCCGCGTGGGGGCACGCGGCCTGCAATCCATAAGCTGTAGGCCGGGTGCCCTCACCCGGCGGAAGAGGAGGGGGAGGGAAGTTCGAGGATTTCAGTTTCAAGTTTGAACGTCCGGAGGCGATCGGTGAAATCCCCAGTCTGGCAACTGGCATCTGGTATCTGGCAACTGAGTTCTGAAAACGCGCGTTGCCTTCGAATAATCATCAATAGTTAATTGTACGGACAAAGGTGCCCTACTCAGGGTTGGGTAGCGGAAGGCAACCATCTTCCCAGGAATACCATGACTCCAGAATCTACAGCGCTCATCCTTGTCGGGTACCAGAACGACTACTTCGCCGCGAACGGCATCCTCCGCGGGGTCGTCGAGGAGCCCAACCGCATCGACAACGTGTTGGCCTGCACCCTGGAACTCATCCGGGCGACGGTTTCGACCGGGCTGACCATCATCGCCACGCCGATCGTCCTCGAACCCGAGTACCGCGCCCTCTCGAATTCGGTGGGCATCCTGGACAAGATCAAGGCGTCCGGGGCCTTCAAGGCGGGGACGACCGGGGCCGAGACGATCCCGGAGATCGAAGCGTTCGGGGAACGCGTCCAGTACGTCCGGGGCAAGGTGGGTTTCAATGCCTTCTCGCACACGGAGCTGGATCGGGTGCTGCGCGAGCGGGGGATCCGGCACGTCCTGGTGGCGGGAATGGTGACCTCGCTCTGCATCGATTCCACCGGTCGTGCGGCTTACGAGCGTGGATACAGCGTGCAGATCCTCTCGGACTGCACCTCGGCGCGCACGCGCGCGGAGCAGGATTTCTTCTGCCAGAACATCTTTCCCCTGTATGGCGGGGTGTTGGACAGCAAGGAGGCGATCCGGCAGTTGACGGCGGTGCCTGCATGATCTGGAGCGCGGCATGTCACCCAACTCCCCGGGCATCGACGGATCGCTGGCGACGGATCTCCACGTCCAGGCGACCTATCGTCTGACGGAGGCGTTGGTCGCCGCGGAAAACCGTGCCCGCCGACGTGTGGAGTTGTTGTCGGAGATCGTGTTCGAAACCGACGACGCCGGGATGCTGGTGTTCCTCAACGACGCGTGGACCCGGGCCCTCGGACTTCCCCGGGAGACGTGCACGGGGCGAGCATTGACCGAGTTCATCATTCCCGAAGACCACCAGATCCTGGATGGGGTGATGCGTGGTTTGGTCCCTGTGGTTCCGACGGCCCGACCGCATGTGCGGATCCGTCGACCGGACGGCAAGGTGAGCTGGCTGGAGGTTTCGGCGGCCCGCTTGCCGGAGGGCGGTGTGGTGGGTGCACTGCACGACATCACCTCGGAAAAGCAGGCGCAGGACGAACTCGCCAAGCTCTCCCTCGTCGCGAGTTACACCGACAACTTTGTCGTGATCACCGACCGGTCCGGCCGGGTCGAGTGGGTCAACCAGTCGTTCACGCGTCGCACGGGCTATACGGTTGAGGAAATGATCGGCCACAAGCCGGGGGAATTGCTGCAGGGACCGGACACGGACCCATCCACCGTGGCGCAGATCCGCGAGTGGCTGCATGAAGGGCGGTCATTCCGGGCGGAGATCCTGAATTACACCAAGTCCGGCGAGCCCTACTGGGCCACCTTCCAGATCAGTCCGATCCGCAACGCGCTGGGCGAGGTGGAACGGTACGTGTCGATCCAGACGGATTCGACGGCGCTGCGGCGGGCGCAGCAGGAGTTGCAGGCGGCGAAGGAAAAGGCGGAATCGGCGAACGAGGCGAAGACGCAGTTCCTGGCGACGATCAGTCACGAGATGCGGACGCCCTTGAACGTGATCCTGGGTTCGGCCGACCTGATCCTCGATGGCAGTCTCCAGCCCCACGATCTGCCACCCCACCTGACGCGCATCAATGCGAGCGCAGAGTCCCTGTTGCGGTTGATCACGGACATGCTCGACCTGTCCAAGATCGAGGCGGGGCAGTTCGATTTTGAGCGGATCCCCATCCGGTTGCGGTCCTGTGTGGAGTCGGTGCTGGTTCCGATCGCAGAGCGCGCGCGGGAGAGGGGTTTGGATTTCCAACTGCGCGTGGATCCTGCCCTTCCGTCGCAGGTGTTGGGGGATCCCGACCGTTTGCGCCAGATCGTGATCAACCTTGCGGAGAACGCCGTGAAGTTCACTGAACGCGGCTTCATCCGCGTCGACGTCCAGCGCGTCACGCCTGGTCCTTCCGGCGACGCCGGGCTCTTCATCCGGGTGGCGGATTCCGGTTCCGGCATCCCCGTTGAGTTCCAGGCCCGGATCTTCGCGCGGTTCGAGCAGGTGGACGGCTCGACCACACGCAGGAAGGGAGGAGCCGGACTGGGCCTGAACATCGTCAAGACGCTGGTCGAGGCCCTCGGCGGAACCGTGGGCGTGGTGAGCCGGGTGGGCGAAGGTTCCGAGTTCCGGGTATTGCTTCCGCTGGATCCGGTCCCCGACACCGATCTGCAGTCCGTGCCGGAGGAGCTCAAGCCCGCTCCCGCTGCAGGAACCGTTGGCGCGCGTCCGCCCACCGTGTTGGTCGCCGAGGATACCGAGGCCAATTTCGCCGTGGCGCGCATCTTCCTGACCACGGCCGGATTCCTTGTCCTGCGGGCGAATAACGGTCGCGAGGCGGTCGAGCTCGCGCCGGCGGCGGACCTCATCCTGATGGACATCGAGATGCCCGAGATGGACGGACTCGAAGCCACGCGCCGGATCCGCGAAGCCGAGCGCGCGGGTGGTTCAAGAGCCATGCCGATCCTCGCCCTCACCGGCCACGCCGTGCAGGGCTATCGCGAGCGTTGCCTCGCCGCCGGGTGTTCTGCCTACCTGACCAAGCCCATCCGGAAACAGAATCTCGTCGATGCCGTGCGCAGCGCCCTCTCCGTCGGCAACCGAACGGAGCCCGGCGGCGACCGACCCGACCTTCCGGAGCGTCCGGATCGCCCCGAGATCGTGCGGGTCGATCCGGAGGTGGCCACGATTGTTCCGCAGTTCCTGGAGCATTGCGGCCTGGACCTGGGCCGCCTGCGTGCGGCCAGTGCCGCGCAGGACTGGGTCATGGTGGCCCGCGTTGGACACGCGATGAAGGGCGCGGCCCTGACGATGGGTTTCGACCGCGTCGCAGAACTCTCGGACGAGATCGTCCATGCTGGCCACGCCGGTGCCTGCGACCGCATCGCCGCCGCCATCGAAGCCCTGGACCAGCACCTGCACCGCGTCTCGGTGGTGCCCGGTTGACGCCGGCTTACCAGCGCCACACAGACCACAGCGACGCCCGCTCGTCGGTCCACGGTTTCACGTCCGGGCGCACGGCCGCCGGCTTCCACAGGACCGACCGTGTCAGCGGCCCCAGGTCGGCTTCGCTCCGCGTGAGCAGGAGCCAATGGGACGCTTCCTGGCCCGGAGCCTTGGGATCGTCGTCCTCGAAACTGCGGCACGTGACCCCGATGGCTCCGGCCGCCGCGGCCACCACTGGCTCCAGATCGAGGTAACGGTTCGAGATGTGGACCAGCAGCCACCCTCCGGGCTTCAGTCGCGAGCGGTACAGTTCGAAGGCTTCCTGCGTGAGCAGGTGGACCGGGATGGAATCCGAACTGAACGCATCCAGGACGAGCAGATCGAATTGCCCCTCCGGTTCTCGCGACAACCGAAGCCGTCCATCCCCAACCACGATCCTCGCTCGGTTCCTCGTCCGGCAGTCCGTCAGGAACGTGAACCACTGTGGACTCGAAGCGACGCGGATGACCGCCGGATCGATCTCGAAGTAGGTCAACAAGTCCCCGCCCTGCACGTAGGCCGACAGCGAACCCACACCGAGTCCGATCACGCCGATCTCCAACCCGGATGCATTCGTCGACAAAGGTATCGTGTGGCGGGCGCGGAAGGCATCCCCGACGGGCCCCTGCCGATGGTAGTAGGTCAGCGGGACCAACTTTTGCGCAGGGTCCAGGAACTGGCGTCCATGAAAGGTGTTCCCGTGCATCAGTTGGCGGAATCGGCCTTCCGCGTCCTGCGTGACCCGCGTGATGCCGAAGAAATTGCGGAGCGACACCTGGTTGCGGTTCCACACCATCACCATCAGGCCGCCTGACAGGAACACCGAAAGCAGGGCCATCCCGAAGCGGCGCGGTCGATGGAGCAACGTCCAGCAGGCCACCGCTGCGAGGCCGAACACACACCCGTCGCGCAGGCGATCCTGACCCCGCAGCAGCACGCCGGCGAATCCACCCACCACGAGCACGGCCGCTCCGATCGCGACGGCCGTCAGCACGTCCGTCCGCAGGCGGTCGGGTGCTTCGCCGTCGTTCCGTTTGCGCGCCGTCAACGCGAAGGCGCAGGCCGCCGAGATGGCGATGGGGTATTCCGTCACCGCACTGAAGACCCGTGGGGCCACGAAGGAATTGAACGCACCGCCCAACACCCCGCCGACCGCCATCGCGAGATAGAACCGGGTCAGGTGCGTGGCGTGGGGCCGTTGCTCGAACAGGCGTCCATGACACGCCAGCGCTCCGGCGAACAGGAAGCCCAGGTGCAGGACCAACAACAGGCCCACGGGTTCGGTGGCGCGCGTCAGCAGGGCGAACAACAGGGCCACTGCCAGGTAGGGCAGCACCCGTGACGCCACCTGCACCGGGATCCGCGATCGGACGTCGAAGGCCAGCACGAAGGTGAACAGGTAGACCGCGAGGGGAATCACCCAGAGCATCGGGATGCTGGCGATGTCGGTCGTCAGGAAGAGGGTGCACCCCTGCAGCAGGCTGGCCGGGATCGCGCCGAGCAGTGCCCAACCCGCCATCGTCCTGAATCCGGGTGCCACCGGCACGGGAACGTCGTCGGACGCGGCCACCGTGCTTTCGCTGATCTTGCGGTTGCCCGCGATGCCCAAGCCGAGGACCAGCGCGCCCCAGAGCCCGTATCCCCAGCGCCAACCCTGCGCCTGTTCCGCCAGCCGCAGCGCCGGTTCAATCCACAGGGGATAGGCGAGCAGGGCTCCCAGGCTGCCCAGGTTGCTTGCCGCGTAGAGGAAGTAGGGATCCCGGCCAGCCCCCCGATGAAACCAGCGCTGGACCAGCGGGCTGGAAGTCGCCAGCGCCAGCGCGGGCAGTCCGACCGCCACCAGCAGGCGTCCCAACAGCCATGCCGCCGGGGACGACCCCGGATCGGCCCCGGGCGACACCAGTTGCAGGGGCTGCACGCTGAGCCCGGCGACGATCAGGAGGCCAAAGAGTCCCACCTGGGCCTTGTGGGAAACGCGGCGAGCCAGCAGGTCGGCCAGCGCATATCCCGCGAGCACGGCCGCCTGGAAGAACACCATGCAGGTGTTCCACACCGACGGCGAACCACCCAGCACGGGCAGGCCCATGCGGGCAACCATCGGCTGCATGGAAAACAGCAGGCCAGCGCTCAGGAACAGGGCAAGTGCGTGAAGGAGCCTCATCGCGATGCCCCCAGCCTACCGACACCCCAACCGTTGTCCGCAGGTTTCCGGTTTCGTCCGCCACCCCCGCCGAGTTCCCGAACGGGGTGGCGATATCCTCATCGCCCTGAAAGGGCCGCCCGAACGTCCTACCTCGGTCTCCACCCCAACCGCCGCAACTTCGCCAACGCAGCGACCCGATTCCCGACGTTGAGTTTCCGGTAAATGTGGCTGAGTTGATCCCGGACGGTGAAATCCTCGACTCCGCGTCGAGCGGCAATCTCCTTGTTGCTGAGTCCTCCATCCAGCAAGGCGAGCACATCCTCCTCTGCCGGCGTGAAGCGCGGCATTTGCTCGGAGGCAGTCATCGGAAGGAATTGCTTCCGGACGATCTGACCGATGGGCGGGGACAGTGGAAACTCGTTGGCGGCCAGTTCACCGAGGCGAACGAGGAGATTCTTGGGATCGCCGCGCTTGAGCAGGTATCCGGCGGCGCCTTCCCGCAGGGCTTCCATCACGGCCGTCTGATTCTCCATGACGGTCATCACGAGGCAATGGACCTCGGGGAAGTGTCGGGCGAGTTCGCGGATCAGTTCGATGCCGGACATCCCCGGCAGTTGGAGGTCCACAAGAACAACCTCACACTGGCCTGGACGCAGGCGTCGCAACGCCATTTCGGCGCTGGCGTATTCGCCTGTGCACTCGTACCCGCTCGATTCATTGAGCATGCGGACCCAGCGCTTCCGGGTCGTTTCATCATCCTCGACGACGACAACTTTCATGCGGCGGTGTTGATTGGCATCTGCACAAACTCGGCCCCAACCTTGGTGCCCACGTTCTCCCACGGTCCATTCGACAAATGTCGTATGGTCAGCTGCCCGGAGAAGTGCAGGCTCATTGATCAGGGCTTGGTCTTGGCCGCCCCGACGGGAACCTCGAAGAAGACGAGAACTCCCCGACCTGGCTCGGCGGCCATCTCACAGCGCCCACCGATCTGGCGCATCCGCGCGGCCAGATTCTGAAGCCCGTCCTGACCCGGACTGCCTGCGGCCCCGGACATGCCTTGTCCGTCGTCCTCAACTTCGAGGTGGAGCGTCGAGGCATGAGTCATCGATGCCCGCAGGAACACGGTCGATGCGCGGGCGTGCTTGACCACATTCGTGACGGCCTCGCGGAGGCAAGGTTGCAGTTGCTGGAGGCACCCTTCGGGAAGTGTT
>JAIXZE010000441.1 GCA_027489875.1 Verrucomicrobiales bacterium | reverse complement strand
GTCTCCGAAACCAACGGCTCCCACCCCGGCTTCGCCCCTGCCCGCCCCCTCGATCAGATCTCCGTGCGCGACATCCTGCGCGCCCTCCGCACCGGTCAGGGCTCGGACCTCCCGACCGCGTCAGACGCCACCCGACCCGTGGTCCAGGCCGAATTCGCCGCCGTCATGGCCGCCGAGGAAAGCCGGTCCGCAAGGTCCACCCTCGCCGACCTCATCCAACGCCTCCCAAATGAGGACCGGGTTCAGACTTGAATGAAAATACTCCAAACGATGCCCTCAACCCATGCTCCGAAACCAAAATGGCACTTGCTTGGAAGGTCCGCGATCTGCTTAGGTTCCCGGGTCTGACGGGTAATTATCGAACTCAATCTATGAACAAGAACATCATTCGCCTCGCTGCGATCGCCGCTCTGGCGGTCGGGGCCCAGGCTGGCACCATCCAGAAGTCGGGCGTCGCGCCTACTGGCTGGGACTTCACGCCTCCTCCTGCTGGCATCTCGGGCGCTGGCGGCTTCAACTACACTGTGGACGTGCCGCAGGTCACCGCGGGCGACATTCCGTTCGGGTCCTTCCTGATCGGTGTCAGCTACGTGATCGAAATCGGCACCTACGCCTCGGGCAACCTCGTCGGCACCGATCCCGGCTACACCATCACCTGGTTCCTCAACAGTGGTTTCCAGGTCGCTGGCCCGACGGGGACCTCGCCTGTGTACAACCCTCCGACCGGTCTCGCCAACGGTGGGATCCAGGGCTTTAACGCTCCCCAGACTCCCTACGTCACGACGCCTGATCTGGAGACCTCGGGCACACTCGTGGACACCGCGAATCTCGGCGTCTACCAAGGCGCGGGCAACGTGACGTTCACTTTCACCGGTTCCGCCCAGTCGGGTGTGCTCGGTCAGGTCGGTTCCGTTGGCCAGAACCAGCCGGGAGTCTTCCAGGGCGCGCGCGTGACGGTCACCTACAGCTACTCCGACGTCCCCGAGCCCAGCACCTACGCTGCTGGCGCGGTGCTGCTCGCCGGCGCTGGCTTCATTGCCCGCCGCCGCATGCAGAAGGCCTAAGGGAAACCTTCCTTCGTCAGGCAAAAGCCCACTCGACCATTGGTCGGGTGGGCCTTGTTATTTCTGGAGCCGATTTCTCGACGGCTTTACGCCCCGCCGCCCGGCACCAAGCGCATCGGCCGGTCGTGGTCGAGGTGGCGTTGACACACGTCGAAGAAGCCTTCCCGGGTCTCGGCCCGCCGGATCCAGTGCAGGAACTCCTTCGGATCTTCCACGCCCTCCCCGATGAAGTTCATGTACTTCTTCATCTTCTCCACCTGGAGGCGCTCGCTGAAGCCGTCCACGGGCACCGTCTCCGCGTAAAGCGACGTCACGTAGGTCAGCACGTCGCGTCCGGTCGGATAAACAGGAGCCTCTCCCGCAAGGTGCGCCCGGATCTGATCAAACAACCACGGGTTGCGGATGCACCCCCGGCCAATCATCAGCCCGCGCGCCCCGGTCTGGCGCAGCACCTCGGCAGCGCGCACCGGCGACCAGACATTTCCATTCGCCATCACAGGACACTTCATCGCCGAAACCGCCTGCGTAATCCGATCGTACCGGACCTCCGTGCGGTACATGTCGGCCACCGTCCGACCATGAACTGTCAGAAGATCGATCGGATGCCGCGCAAAAACCTCCAAAAGCGCCTCCCATTCCTGGTGGTCCGCAAAGCCCAGTCGGGTCTTCACCGTGAACCGCACCCGGGTGATGGCGTCGCGCAGCGCGCCCAGCAGGGCATCGATCCGACGCGGTTCCCGGAGCAGGCCGCCGCCGGCGCACTTCCGGTACACGACGGGGGCCGGGCACCCCAGGTTCAGATCAATGGCAGCCACCGGAAGCTTCTCGAGCTCCCGGGCAGCACGCACCATGGCCACGGGATCGTTCCCGATAAGCTGGGCGATGGCCGGACGGCCGGTCGGATTCTCCCGCACGGCTTCCAGGATGGATCGCTCGATCGAACTGGTGGCGTGGACCCGCGAGTATTCGGTCCAGTAGACATCGGGTCCTCCGTAGCGCGCCAACAGGCGCCAGAAGGGTAGGTCTGTGACGTCCTGCATGGGGGCCAAGGCCAGAACCGGCGCACGCCCCTGCAGGAGGGCATCGAACGCGGCTACCGGGCCCTTCACGACATCGGCAGGGGGCAGGTTCATCCGCCGATGGCCCGACGCAACTCGGGTTCAATGCGGGCCAACCACTCCGCATCCGTGATCTTCTGGCCCTCGACGTCGGTGACGTAGAACGTGTCGAGCGCCGCGCCATTCTCCGTACTGATCCGCGCCAGTGCGATGGACAGTCCGAGGTCGTACAGGGTCTTGGAGACGGCATAGAGGAAACCCACCCGATCCTCGGCCTCGATGTCGATGACGATGGCCGTCGGTGAGGCTGCCGGGTCCACCCGGATCTTGACGGGCATGCGCTCCCCGCCGGCGCGGAACATGGAGGGATAACGCGGAGCCTGGGCAATGGCCCGGTCGAGGTCGAAGATGCCCGTCAGTACCCGCAAAAGGATCTTCTCAAAGCGATCCCGCAGTTCTTCCGCAGGCAATGCACCCGTGCGGGCTTCGGCCACGTAAAAGGTATCCAGGACAATCCCATCGGCCCGGGTGAACACCTGGGCTCCGAAGATGTTCAGTCCTGCGGCGGTCAGGGCTCCGGCCACCTTGGTGAACAGGCCCGCGCGATCCCAGGTGCAGATATGGACGGCGGCGTAGCCACGGTCGCGATCTTCCTGCCAGGCGACCACGGGTTCAAGCGAACGCTCGGCCTCCGTCAACTGGAGGTGCATGAACCGGTGCGCCAGCGTGAGGTCCCGGACAATGTCACGCGCCGAGTGCAACTGGAAGTAGCGGGGGGGCAACCCGAGGAAATGACCATCCAGTTCGTCCGGGGCAAAGGTCTTCGGGAGCATGCCGCGAACCTCCTCGCGGAGCCTTTCGAGCACGGCCCGCTGCGCCTCGATGAACTCCGGCCCGCCCCGCATCAGCGCCATCGACTTGTGGTACAGCGACCACAGCAGCGAATCCTTGAACCCGTTCCACAGCGTGTCACTGGTGCCCATCGAATCGGCGTAGGTGTGCAGCGCGAGCAACATCAGGTTTTCAACACTCCCCACGGCACGGGAGAAGTCGGCAATGACACCCGGATCCTCCAGATCGCGTCGCTGGGACACCTGCACCATCAGCAGGTGCAACTCGATGATCCGACGCAGGGAATCCGTGGTACCAGCATCCAGCTTGAGCCTTCGCGAAACCTTGATTGCGAGTTCCCCACCCACGATCTCGTGATGGCCTGTCCCCGCGGCCTTGCCGGCGTCATGCAGCAACAGCGCCAGGTACAGGACAAACGGCCGCTCCAGGCTGCGGAACACCTCGGTGTAATTCCGTCGCGGCTTCTCCGTCGCGTTCCAGACCTGATCGAGCTTCTCGATGCACGTAAGCGTGTGCTCGTCGACCGCGTATTGGTGATAGAACTCGTGCTGGACGAGATTCGTCAGCTTCCCGAATTCAGGGATGAACTTCCCCAGGAATCCCACCTCGTGCATCGCGCGCAGGTGCGGCGACACATTGCCGCGTTGGTTCAGGATCTCGAGGAAGGTGACGTGGTTGTGCCGATCGGCCAGAAAGCTGCGGTCCAGCACCGCCAACTGCTGCCGCATCAACTGCGCCAGGTCCGGGTGAAGGCTCAGTCCCCGCTGCTGGCAATGCAGGAACGCCCGCAGGAAGCGGCGGGGATCATCCCTCAACGCCGTCTTGTAGACGTGCCGCAACTGTCCATCCACAACCCGGAATCCGTCGAATTGGGATCCCGGCGCGGGTGGAGTGCTGGTCGTCCCCCCCGCACGCCCGCGCCCCAGGGCCATGCGCTGCTCCAGCGTCCGCGTGATCAGGTAGATGTTGCGGGCATGCGTGTAGTAGTCCCGCATGAAAGCCTCCACGCGCACCCGGGGTGATCGATCCGAGTATCCCAAACCCAGCGCCACGGCCGGCTTCACGTTGGCGGCCAGCATGTCGACCGCCCGACCCGCGACGTGATGAAGCTCCGTACGCGTCCGAAGCAGGAAATCGTAAGCCGACTCCAACTGCTTCCGCTCGGCGGAACCCAGCAGGTCGCGGGATTGCAGGTCGGCCAGGGTGCGCGAGCCCTCCTGGAAAAAGGACATCCAGAGCAGGTTCTGGAAGTCGCGCAGGCCGCCGACCCCGTTCTTGATGTTGGGTTCCTGCAAGGCCGGCGAATTGCCGTTCTTCTGGCGGCGTGCCCGCTGGTCCTCGAGTCGTTGCCGGATGTATTCCTCCGAGTGCCCCTTCACGCAGCCCGAGGTAAATCGCGATTGGAATGTCTCGAACAGGCGTTCATCCCCGGCCACCCGTCGCGCCTCCAGCAGTGAGGTCTTCGATTGCATGTCGCCGTTCGCGACCTCGACGCAGTCCTCCACGGTCCGCACGGCATGCCCCACCTTCAAGCCGATGTCCCAGAGCGTATAAAGCAACCCGCTGGTCCAGTCGGCCAGGACCTTCTGGCGCTCCGCGGCAAGATCCGGTCCGCCGGCATGGAGGAACATGAGGTCGATGTCGGACCACGGGTTCAGTTCACCGCGGCCATACCCGCCGAACGCAACCAGGGCGATGGCAGGAGCCAGACCGCGCGCGGGAAAGGCACGCTGCACCGCTTCCCAGACATGGCGGATCAGCACGTCCATCATTCCTGCCCGTGCCTGGCAGACCTCCAGTCCTCCCGCGCCACCACGATGAAGGATCCGCAGACGATGGGATTCCACCTTGAGGAACTGCCGGTAGCGCGGCAGTTCGTCCGATGGCTTGCTGAGAGGCGGGAGGACGAGACGACGGCGCGCGTTCTCCTCAATCTTTGCAATCAGGTGGTTCACCCGCGGCGAATCTGCCTCAAGACCCGCGGAATGTGGAGTCCTGCGTTGATCGATCCGGAACAAACCGTCCTCGAAAGTTCCAAAAATCTGTTTGCACCCCTTCCTGCGCCCTTCATGTTGCCCTCCGTCGTCCACGGGTCGCCTTCAACGGTTCCAGCCCGGACCTCGCTATCCCCCTCGCCGGTGAATTCCCCCCGAAGGTAATCCGCCGTCCGCGCGTCGGAAGGCGCTCAACGTCGACGATCGTATCAGCACAGCATCCATTTCATCCATGGCAAGAGCACCCAAGGAAGTCGCGGCATCGAAAAAGCCGCGCGCCACCCGCAAGAAAGCGGACGAAGACGAATCACCGGCGACGATCGAGACGCCTGTCGAAGCAACGCCTCCGACGCCTCCTCCCGTGGTCGTGCCGACCCCGGCACCGAAAGCCGTCCGTGGCAAGCGTACGTCAGCAAAGGCCAGCGCGGCTGCCGAACCGGAACTCGCGTTGCGCGATGGTTCGGAACCTTCCGAAAGCCCTGCGATCGTTGCCGAGCCCGAGCCCGAAATCATTGCCACGCCCAGGCCTTCCCGCGCCGCGGCGAAGGCTTCCAGGACCGAGGTCATCGAACCGGAACCCCCGGCTGCCGTGCTGGCAGACCCGGAGGAGGAGCCCCCCTTGGTGCTCAAGTCCACGCCCAAGCCCCGGGAGCGCATGGAGAATCCCAACGAGGATACCCCTGCCCCACCGGCACCCGTGGCCCCGGTCATCCGCGTCAATCCGCGGACCATCCATCTCCATGAACTCCAACCGATGCCCATCACGCCCCTCAGCGAGGTGGCGAAGGAGTTCGCGATCGAGAACTACGGAACGCTGAAGCGTCAGGAGATCATCTTCCAGATCGTCCAGCGCAACCTTCAGGCCGGCGGTACGATCTACACCCGCGGCATCCTCGAGGTCATGCCCGAAGGCTTCGGGTTCCTTCGGTCCCCCGCGTTCAATTACCTCCCCTGTCCGGAGGACATCTACGTCTCGCCGTCCCAGATCCGGCGCTTCGACCTCCAGACGGGTGACGACGTCGAAGGCCAGGTCCGACCGCCCAAGGACAAGGAAAAGTTCTACGCCCTCCTCCGCGTCGAGAAGGTCGCCGGACTGGATCCGGACATCGCCAAGGAGAAGACCCACTTCGAGAATCTCACCCCGCTCTTCCCCCAGAAGCGCTTCCTCCTCGAAACGGCTCCCGACGAACTCAACACCCGCGTCGTTGACCTCGTCTGCCCCATCGGCAAGGGAACCCGCGGCCTCATCGTCGCCCCACCCCGCACCGGCAAGACCGTGCTGATGCAGAAGCTGGCGAACGCGATCCTCGCCAACAACAAGGAGTCCCACCTCATCATCCTCCTGATCGACGAGCGACCGGAGGAAGTGACGGACATGGAACGGACCTGCCGCGGTGCCGAGGTCGTTTCCTCCACCTTCGACGAACCGCCTGAACGCCACGTGCAGGTCGCCGAGATGGTCATCGAGAAGGCGCGCCGCCTCGTCGAACACAAGAAGGACGTCGTCATCCTCCTCGACTCCATCACGCGTCTGGCACGCGCCTACAACACCGTCCAACCGCACTCAGGAAAGATCCTGTCCGGCGGTGTCGATGCCAACGCGCTCCACAAGCCGAAGCGCTTCTTCGGTGCCGCGCGCAACATCGAGGAGGGCGGGTCCCTGACGATCATGGCCACCGCGCTCGTCGACACCGGGTCGCGCATGGACGAAGTGATCTTTGAAGAGTTCAAGGGCACCGGCAACATGGAGATCCATCTGGACCGAGCCCTCGTTGACCGCCGGATCTTCCCGTCGATCAACATCGAGCGTTCCGGCACCCGCAAGGAGGAGTTGCTCTACCATCCGGACGAATACAACCGGATCTCGGTCCTGCGCCGCGCCCTCACCAGCGTGCCGCCCGTGGAGTCCATGGAACTGCTCCTCACCAAGCTCAAGAAGACGCCGAACAACATCATGTTCCTCCTAAGCCTCGGCCAGCAGGTGCGTTAACCGCATCGCCGCAGGACGGAAGGCAAAAAACAGGGGCGATTCGGGATGATCCCGAATCGCCCCTGTTGCGTTTGAAGGCAGCAGACCAACCGCCGCCGCGCACAGTCAGGTCAACGCGAGCGCAAGTAGGTCGCAATGTCCGCCACGTCCTGTGCGGACAATGCCAACTGATCGGCACTGAGCATCAGCGAGCGCCCCAGCCCCTTGCGGCCAGCGATCTTTGCCTTCGGGACCGTCTGCGTGATCCCGCCCGCCGACTGGATGATCGTGGGATCGCCACCGGACAACTCCACGCCGTGGATCGTCAGTCCATCCTTCGTCTGGAGTTCCACCCCCGAGAATCCGCTCGCGATGTCCGCACTCGGATTGAGGATCGAGTTGACCAACACCTCGGTGGTCTGGCGTTGCGCCCATCCGGTGAGGTTGGGTGCGTATTCCGTGCCGGTCTCGCCCAACCGATGGCAACTGACGCAAGTACCGTTGAACTTCTCAGCACCGCGTTTCGCATCGCCACGAAGCTTCAGCACATCCGCCACCGCAAACTTCGCAGGCTCAGCCGCCGGAACGACCGCCTCGCTCAACTCCACCGAATCCGGGTCATAGATGCCCCGGGACTTCAACGCGACATCCAGCCCTTGCCCCTTCCACAGCGAATCCTTCCGGTTCAGCAACCACCACACGGATTCCGCCTTCACCAACTTGTCCGAGCCCGCCGCGATATCGACCATCGCAGCCGCCGCGGCCGGAACACCGGAGAATGCCACCGCCGTCACCGCACGCTTGCGCTCGGTATCGGACAGTTCCTTGGCAAGGGCCCGCGCTCGGAAACCCTCGACCGACTGGGCCGGGTGCAACCGCCAAGCGATGGAGGCGAACGCAGGGGTCCACTTCAACGGGTCGCGCCCACCGTCGGGTTGAGACGCAAGCACCGCATCGAACAGCTCCGATTCCTTCTTCCACGCACCGGTGCCGAGCGCTTCGAGGTAAGTCCGGTCCTTGCCGTCAAATCCGCGGGCGACCGCCAGCAGCACTTCCTTCGACTGCGACCAGGAGAGTCCGTGCATCGCCAGTGCCACTTCACGCCGCACTGCCGCCGAGGGATCACCCGCCATGCGCATCGCCAGCTTCACCAGGTCCGCATCACCGGTCAAAGAGCCTGAACCGGCCGGGTGAACCCGACATTCACACTCCCGGCGCAACGCCCGGAAGGCTGCCACCCGGACCTGCGCGTCCGAGTCCTTCAACAGGGCATCGACCCGTTTCAGCCCCGGGGCTCCCAGTCGCGAAAGCAGCCAGATACCCCGCGCCCGGACATACGGATTCGCATCCTTCAACAACGCTTCCACTGGCCGGGTTGTCGCCACCGAAGCCGTGCCCCAGGCATGCTTCAGCACCGCTTCCTGCGCGAGGCCACGGACGTTCACCGCTGGATTCTGGATCGCCGCCACCGCGCCTCGCAGCGTCGTCAGGTCCACCTTCGGAACCTTCGGGCGAAAGCCCTTGGGAGCGACCCGATAGATCGTTCCGGAAAGCGTGTCGTCCCAATCCGCGTGTCCGCCCACGCGCGCATCGAACCAGTCGGCGACATACACCGCGCCGTCCGGTCCCACGGCCACGTCACTGGGCCGGAACATGGTCTTCAGGTCGCGCGATTCGTTGCGCCCGCCCTTGAAATCCGTTCCCGCAAACTCGCCCTCCTTGTTGCTGGTCAGGAACTCGAAACGCTCAAGGCGGAAGCCCGCGCCCTCCGCAACCGGCAGGTATCCGAAGACCACGTTGCGCCCCGGCTCACAGCTCAACAGGAGTCCCCGATACTTCTTGCCCAGCGCACCGTCCTCATAGAACGCGATGCCTGTCGGTGATCCGCCGCCGTAGACATCACCCGAGGGCATTGTCCCCGGATCTTCCTGACGCCATTCCGAGGTGGGAATGCTCTGACCCGGCCGTCGATCCGCCCCCCAGCTCCGCTGGCCATCCGCCGAGCAGAAGCCGGCGTTGCCATACTCCATCAGGAAGGTCGTGCGGCACGCCGGGGGATCGTCGTTGTCGTTCTGGAACACGTCCCCAAACGACGTCACCGCCTGTTCATAGCTGTTCCGGAAGTTGTGTCCGAGCACCCGCACGCGGGTTCCATCCGGGTTCATCCGCGCCGCAAAACCACCGATCCAGACATGGCCATCGTCGCTCGCCTGTCCGGCAATCTGGGTGGCGTTGAACAACGGTTGCCGTCCGCCATCGCCGTAAGCACTGCCGATCCGGAAGGTCTGGCCGCTCTTGTCCGTGAACAGCGCACCGCAGTTGCCCGCGTTCCAGTACCACTGTCCATCGGGGCCCACCGTCACCGAATGCACGCTGTGATCATGCTGGCGCCCGTTGAATCCCGTCAGGAGCACCTCGCGCTTGTCCACCGCCGGATCAAACCGCCGGTCTCCATCGACATCCGTGTACACGATCATGTCCGGAGCCGCCGAGACCACCACCTTGTTTCCGATCACCGCCAACCCCAGCGGCGCCTGCAGTCCGGGCTCCTGCACGAACACACTTTCCTTGTCCGCCTTCCCGTCGCCGTCCGTGTCCTCGAGGATGACGATGCGATCCCCCTCGGGTTGGCGCTTGGAATGCCCGCGATAGTTCACACCTTCCGCCACCCACATCCGGCCGGCCGCATCGAAATCGATGTTCGTGGGATTCTTCAGCATGGGCGAGGTCGCCCACACGGTCACCTCCAACTCCGGATTCGAAACGGACAGGAGGGTGGTGGGAACCTGGCGATCCTGCGCCTGACAGGCGAGCCCCAGGGCCAACACGGCCAGGCCTGCGGGCAATTTGACGGAAATCATGTACCTGTGATGCCCGAGTCCGCCCGCCCGTTGAAAGCCGTTTCTGCAACTTCGCATCACCTCGGGCGCATCTCGCACTGGCCCCCGCATGGAACGGGGTGGCGACGTCCTCGTCGCCGTTCCAAAGCCATTCCCAATGGCGATGAGGACATCGCCGCCCCGAATCCTTTCCAAACGGGGCAGTGTCAAGAACGCCCCATCACCGATGCCGCGCCCGGAACTGCGTGGGCGTCTCGCCCGTTGCCGACCGGAACGCCCGGGTGAAAGCGCTGTGGTCGTAGAATCCGGAAGCCAACGCCACCTCGGCGACCGCGAGATCGGTCTCGGCCAGCATCTGCGAAGCCGCCGCGAGGCGCGTCTGGGTGATCAACTGGCTGGGTGTGATCCGGAAGATGCGCTTGATCAACCGCGCAAAACGCACCGGCGTCAGCCCCGCGCGCTTTGCCAGCCCGGCAGGGGACACGGGCTCAGAGTACTGCGTCTCCAGATACTCCAACGTCGCGGCCAGCGAACCCGGTATCACCTCGCTGTCACCCGGAGCCCGCAGGTCCCGCGAGATCCCCACCAACCCGAGGATCTGTCCCTTCCCATCGCGCCACGGCAACTTCGTGGTCAGGCACCACCCCGGACGCCTCCGTGGATACCAGTGGAGCTCCAGACGATCGCGGATCGCGTGTCCGGTGCGGACAACGTCGGCGTCCTGTGCTGCGTAACGCGCCGCCAAGGCCGCCGGGAAGAACTCGCTCACACTGCGCCCGAGAAGCTCGCCAGGCTCCCGAAGCCCAACCCGCTCCGCCAGCGACCGGTTCACCGCCACGTACCGCCCGGCCAGGTCCTTCACGAAGAAGGCCGTGTCCGGAACATGATCGAACAACGCCGCCAGACCCGCCGCTTCCGGCGTCAACGACGGGAGTGGCCCCAGATTTCCCCTGCTTTCGGTTGTGCCTCGTTTCACTGACACGAGCCGACTCTGCGCCAAGACAACAAAGGGTGCGATGCCAGAGTGGCCACCAACATGCGGTCCCTCAGCTTTTCTTCGCTCTTCCCACGAGGTGGCAGCGCCTGCGCTGCCCGGCGCGTGGCGCTTGTCCTCCTGTGTGCCCTCACACCTGTTCTTCCGATCCAGGCACAGGGAACCAAGGCCGATTACGAGCGCTCCGCAGCCCTCACCCAGAAGACCGAGAACACCGTCTTCCGTTCCCGCGTTCGCCCCGAATGGCTCCCGGGCGGCACCCGGTTCTGGTACCGCATCGACACCGCCCCAGGCACCCATGAGTTCGTCCTCGTCGACGCGGAAGCCGGCACGCGGAAACCGCTCTTCGATCACGCTGCCGCAGCGCGCGCAGCCTCGCAGGCCCTCGCCACCGAAGTCCGCCCGGACGCGCTTCCCTTCGAACGCCTCGAAGTCGTCGAGGACGGCAAGGCCGTCGTCTTCCGCGCCGCCGGCAAGCGCTGGCGACTTGCGACGGACACCGCCGCCATCACCCCGGACTCTTCCCCAGAGAAGGTCCTGAAATCCCGCCCCACGGATCGCATCCCACGCCGTTCCCGCCGGACGGGCGAGGAAACCGAGATCGCCTTCGTCAACCAGACCAAGGACGACGTCGAACTCTTCTGGCTGGATACCGAAGGAGCCCGCAAAGCCTACGGCCGCCTGCGTCCCGGCCAGGAACGCCGCCAGCACACCTTCGAAGGCCACGTCTGGCTGGCGACCGACCGTGTTGGAACCACCGTCGCCGTGTTCGAAGCCGATGCCGCGGCCAACCGCGCGGTCATCGAGGATTCGGGGAGCGCTCCTTCGCCAGCCAACGAGCGTCCGAAACCTGAATCCAGCGAAGCCCGCCGCCCGGAGCGCGGCGAATCGCCCGACGGCCGCTGGGTCGCCTTCGTCCGCGATCACAATCTCCACCTCCGCGAACGCACCAAACCGGACGCCTCCGCAGTCGCCCTCAGCACGGATGGTTCCGCGGACGACGCCTATTCCGCGGATGTCTCCTGGGCGCCGGATTCCTCCTGCGTGGTTGCCCGACGCGTGCTCAAGGGCGAGGAACACATCGTCCACTTTGTCGAGGTCCTGCCCAAGGACCAGGTTCAGCCCAAGCTCCATTCCAACCGCTACCTCAAGCCCGGCGACAAGCTCCCGAAGCCCGTCCTCCGGGTGTTCACGGTCGCCGACAAACGCCAGTGGAACGTCGACGATTCCCTGTATCCCACGCCGTTCACCGAGTCCGGGGATCTTGATCTCCAATGGACGCCGGACAGCCGCGAATTCCGGTTCATCTACAACCAACGCGGACACCAGACCTTCCGTATCCTCGGCGTGAACCCGCGTTCCGGCACGGATCCGGAAGCAGGCAAACCCGGCGTCCTCAAACCCCGGATCATCGTCGATGAGACCAGCGCCACCTTTGTCGATTGGACCGCGAAGACATGGCACGAATGGCTTCCTGAGACCGGCGAACTGCTGTGGATGTCCGAACGCGACGGCTGGTGTCACCTGTGGCTGTACGACGTCGCCACCGGCACGTTGAAGAATCAGGTCACCCGCGGCGAATGGATCGTCCGCAAGGTGGAATCCGTCGATCGCAAGGCACGCCAGGTCTGGTTCCACGCCGGCGGCATACGGCCCGGTCAGGATCCCTATTACCTCCATCTGTGCCGTGTGAACTTCGACGGTTCCGGCCTGACCATCCTCACCGAAGGCGACGGCACGCACACCACCACCTTTTCCCCCGACCGCCGCTGGTTCCTCGACACATGGTCGCGTGTCGACCAACCGCCGGTCACCGAACTGCGCCGCAGCTCGGACGGAACACGTGTCTGCGAACTCGAACGGGCCGAATGGTCGCGACTCCTCGCCACCGGTTGGACGGTTCCCGAGCGTTTTGTGGCCCCGGGACGCGACGGCAAGACCCCGATCTACGGGATCGTCATCAAGCCCTCGAACTTCAATCCGGACACCCGCTACCCCGTCATCGAGGAAATCTACGCTGGCCCCCAGGGTGCCTTCGTCCCGAAGGAATTCGGCCGCCTCACGCGGCAGCACGCGCTCGCGGAACTCGGCTTTGTCGTCGTGCAGATCGACGGCATGGGAACCTCCCAACGCTCCAAGGCCTTCCACGACGTCTGCTGGAAAAACCTCGGCGATTCCGGGTTTCCCGACCGCATCCTCTGGATGCGCGAAGCCGCACGTTCGCGCCCGTGGATGGACCTCAGCCGCGTCGGGGTCTACGGCGGTTCCGCCGGCGGCCAGAGCAGTACCCGCGCACTCCTCGCCCACGGCGACTTCTACAAGGTCGCGGTCAGCGATTGCGGATGCCACGACAACCGCATGGACAAGATCTGGTGGAACGAACAGTGGATGGGCTGGCCCCTCGGGGACCACTACGCCGAGCAGTCCAACGTCACCCAGGCAAAGAACCTCACCGGCAAACTCCTGCTCATCGTCGGCGAGGTCGACACCAACGTGGATCCCGCCAGCACCCTCCAGGTCGCCGCTGCCCTCGTTCGCGCCGACAAGGATTTCGAACTCCTGATCATGCCCAGCGCAAACCACGGAGCCGCCGAATCCCCCTACGGTACCCGCCGCCGTCAGGACTTCTTCGTCCGCCATCTGCACGGTCGCGAACCGCGCCTGCCCTGACCCTTGTTCCCATGCAACTGGATCCTTCCCAGCTCTCCGTCCGCGACATGTACCAGTGGATGATCCACACCATCCTGCCGCGGCCGATCGCGTGGGTCTCGACCTGCGACACCACCGGTCGCACCAACATTGCCCCCTTCAGCTTCTTCATGGGTGTATGCGCCAAGCCGCCCACCCTGATGTTCTGCCCGGTCAACGACCGCTTCGGGAAGCCCAAGGACACCCTCCGCAACGTCGAGGAAACCCGCCAGTTCGTGGTCAATCTCGTCCCGACCGCGCTCTGCGAGTCCATGAACCAGACCGCAGCTTCCCTGCCCCACGGTGAAAGCGAATTCGACCGTTTCGGCGTCCCGGCCACGCCTTCGCTCCGCGTGAAGCCACCCCGCGTGACCGGATCACCGGTCGCCTTCGAGTGCGAACTGGACCGCATCGTCCGCATCAGCGAGGGACCCGCCGGCGGAAACGTGGTCTTCGGCAGGATCATCGCCCTGCACGTCGAGGACTCGGTCCTCGGCCCCGACGGCCTTCCCGATGCCGCGCGCATGGACCTGATCGCCCGCGCCGGCGGCGACCTCTACCTGCATAAGGCCCAGGCCCTGCGCATGGAACGTCCTGACTGAACCCAGGAGCGGATTGCGACTCTGAAACGGGATAGCGACGTCCTCGTCGCCATCTCCCACAGCCTCCTCCCACGGCGATGAAGACATCGCCTCCCCGTTCAAGGCCCATGGCCGGGGTGGCGACGTCCTCGTCGCCGCTTACTTCGCCACCTCGAACTCGTCCGCGTGGTAAGAGCTTCGGACCAACGGTCCGCTCGCCACGTGCACAAATCCCAACTCCTCCGCAATCCGACCGTACTCCGCGAACTTCTCCGGCGTAATGTAATCCACCACCGGCAGGTGCTTGAGGGTCGGTTGCAGGTATTGGCCAAGCGTCAGGATGTCGACCCGCGCCGCCCGCAGGTCCCGCATCGATTCCAGCACCTCGGACTCCTGCTCGCCCAGGCCCAGCATCATTCCGGACTTGGTGTGGATCCGGTCGCCCGCACGGTCCTTCACCTTCTTGAGGACAGTAAGGGATCGGTCGTACGTGGCCCGATGCCGCACCGAGGGTGTCAGGCGTCGCACGGTCTCGAGGTTGTGATTGAAGATCTCCGGCGACTCTTCGATGACCCGATCCAAGGCGAAGTCACGATCCAGGAAATCGGGCGTCAGCACCTCCACCACGATGCCCGGGTTCAACTCCCGCACAGCGGCAATGGTCCGGGCGAAGTGTTCAGCGCCGCCATCCTGCAGGTCATCGCGTGCCACCGCCGTGATCACCACATGCTTGAGACCCATCCGACGCGTCGCCTCGGCCACGCGCTTTGGCTCGTCATCCTCCAACGCAAACGGCTTGGCCGTGCTCACCGCACAGAATCCGCAGGCGCGCGTGCAACGGTCACCGGCGATCATGAAGGTCGCCGTTCCCTTGCTCCAGCACTCCCAGTGATTCGGGCACTTGGCGCTCTCGCACACCGTGTGGAGCTTCAAATCCTCCAGCAGCAGCCGCGTCTTCGTAAACGCGCTGCTTGCCGGCAGGGACACCTTCAACCAATCCGGCAGCCGCCTCCGCGACCGCAGGACAATGGGTGACGGTGCCGCTTCCATCGTTGTTCCCGAACCACACGTGCTCATCCGTGCGGTCAACATGGGCACCGCCCGCCGGATGGCAAGCGCGGGCTCAAAGTCCGTCCACCATCCGGCGGATCAATTCCTCGAAGTAATCCGCCGTCGCCGGCCCATGGAACGACATGGTCTGCGGCTCGTATCCACCGAGATGGTAGTACTTCGTGGGAATCACATATCCGATGTAATCACCGTTGAAACTGGTCACGGTCAGGTGCCGGTCCCGCGCCTGCGCGTGCTCCTTCAACTCCAGCGCCAGTTCACCGCTGAAGTCGCAGGGCGTGGATACCCACACCGTGGAATCGATCCGCACCGCCTGGAGGAACGTCACCGGATGCACCGGCAACAACCGTTGCGCCGCCCAGGGCCGGATACGGAAATCGTCCGCCACCCGCGGATTGAGCGACGGCAATTCGACCGGCACCCCCACAAGCGCCAACGCGACGCGTTCCTTGAATTCAAGGCGTCCCACGAGTTCCAGCGTCCCGGCCGCCAGTTTATCGCCCAGTCCCGCGACGCGCTCGTAATCCTTCCCCGGCCCCGTCTGCGGCGAATGACTGCCAACCCCGCCCGCGATGAACACGCCCATCCCCCAGCCGGCCTTCTCCATTGCCAGCGCCCAGTGCCCGGGATAATCGCCACTGAACTGCCGGTTCCCGGATCCCAGGACGGTCGCATGCGCCGCAAACGCCCCCAGCACCGCTTTCTCCCCCGTGGCTTTCCGGAATCCCAGCACACTGAACTCGCCATCCACCCGCCCAGCCTCGCCCACCAGGCGGTTCCGAACCTGTCCAGGCGCCTGGAACGAGCCGGAGGCCACCGATGCTGGCGCGAGGTTCGACACCGCGCCCCGGACGGCATCGACGAGGCAACGGGTCATCCAGACACGTGTGCCCGGCTGGAAGTCCCCGGCGAAGGCTTCTGCCACCAGTCCGTCGCCCCACCCACCCAGGCTGGAATGCGTATGCGTCGCGCCAAAGTAGAGCTGCTCGCGACGGAGCCCCGGCGAAACCAACAGCTCGGCTGCCGCCGCATCGCTGACTTCCCGCGGCACGATCAGGGCATCCATGCCGACGAAGACGACCGACCGTCCCCCCGCCTCCAACGCCACCGCCTTCACCCACACATCATCGTGAACACCCTCCGCCGGCGCGCCACGCCGCGCCCCGAAACCAGCGAGCGGCACCCACCGGAACTCCCCCTTCTCCGGCGCGTCATTCGTCGCACCCACCTGCGGGGTCAGCTTCACCCGCGCCCAACCCGCGCGCACTGGAGCCAGCTCCGAGACCTTGCCCAACTCCCGAAACGCGGTCTCCAGCCGCTGCACCGTGTTCGTGTGGTACGCCGATCGGATGTACGGCCGGTCATCCACCGGCCCCACCAATGCCACCACCCCGGCAACGATCACCGCCAGAAGGCAGCCGCCGATCCGCAGGATCCATTTCACCACACGACGCATCCCGGGACGGTGGGCCATTCAACCCACCCGAAACAACCGCCGAAAATTGGCCTCCAGCTGTTCGCCGAATCCGTCGGGCTCATGCCCAAGGAACGCCGCCAACCCCGCCTGGATCGCCGCCAGGTTCGCCGGATGATTCAGGACAACACCCTCCGCTGCCCCCGGGACCGCATACAGACGGAAACCTTCCGGTGGCAACTGATCGGGCGCGTCGGTCTCCACAAGCAACCGTTCGATCGGTACCTTGCGGAACACTTCCCGCTGCCGGGCCTTCCGCTCCTGCAGGAAGTACCCCGGGAAACTGAAGTACGCCCCAAGCCGCGCGAACCGTTCGATCATCTCCACCGGCCCGCCATAGCTGTGCAGGAGGAATCCCGGGGAAGGCGTGGGTCCCGACGCCATCACCTCAAGCAATGGACCCCAGCATTGCAGGCAATGGACACTCGCCGGCCGCCCACGCCGGACGGCGGTCTCCCATTGGAACCGGAAGACCTCGATCTGACGGGCCATCGGGGTGGGTTCGATCGCCGCCAAAGCCGGAGCGTACCGCGCCCGGAGTGCCGCGGGTTGCTCCAGGATCCAGCGGTCGAGTCCGATCTCCCCCACGGCAGCCCCGGGAATCCGGTCCAGCCAACGCTCGAACTCGGCCTCCCACCCGTCCTCCTGCTCGTGCAGGTACCACGGATGCCATCCGATCGACGGAATCACGACGCCTGGATGGCGTCTCGCCAACGCTTCCACGTCGGGCCAGTCCCCGGCACACGCGCCATTGACCACCATGCCCGCCACCCCCGCCCGAACGGATTCCTGGACGATCGTCTCCTGCGCGGAGCCCAACCGTTCATCCTGAAGGTGATTGTGCGCGTCGTAACAACGCATGCCCCCAGTAGCGCAAATCGATCCCGCCGGTGTCGATCCCCGGGAGGCCCGCCGCCTGTCGCTGCCGAGAGGAGTCGCCTCAAGTTGCAATCGCACGTCGCACCTGCGACATGAATTTGCAAAAACGCCCCCGCGACAGCCCTCCAGAACCCCTCCTTTGCATCCGCACATCGCAGGTGCGACGTCCAGATGCAAATCCGGCCATATCACACGCAGGATCCAGCGTGGCCGTGGACCGGGGGGGAATCAGCCCGTCCCTCTGCCCGTTTCCAGACTCGCCGAGGAAGCCTGGATCCGCTCATCTTCGAGTCGCCCGTATGAAGGAGTTCCCACGCCCCCTCCGTCTCCCAGCTTTCCTCTGGCTGGCGTTCATTTTCCTGTCCCTCTTCCGGATTCAAGCCGCGCCGCCTCCACCGCCGAACGCGGACGCTCCCTTCCAATGCGAGACGGCCACTCCACCCACCGCCGAACTGCTGGAATCCTGGGCGCGCCGCCGCGCCAACCCAGCCTCCGCCTGGACCGAGGGCCGCAAACGACTGCTCCTCGTCCGGGTGGACTTCAGCGACCTTCCCGGCCAGCCCTTCTCCCCGCTTCAGGGAACGAACCTCCTCACCGACATGGACCGGTTCTTCACCGAAATGTCCTACGGCAAGATGGGGTTTCACCTCCCGGGTGCCGGCTCGGATTACACCCCCGTCCTCCGCATGCCGCTGACCGCCGCGGTCTATGGCGTCCTCGATCCGTCCCGGCTCCGCAACGATGCCCTCACCATCGCCCGCACGAACGGATTCGACGCCACCCATTACGACCTCGATGTCATCTGCACCGGCAATGTCAGCGGATACAAGTTCACCGGTCTCGCCTATGTCGGTCTCCGCGGCGCGTGGGTGAAGAATGCCTTCGCGAATGCCGGCCCCCTCGCCCACGAGATCGGCCACAACCTCGGCCTGAATCATGCGAACTTCTGGGATACGTCCGGTCTCGGGCCCATCGGACCCGGCAAGGAAGTCGAGTACGGGGACTCATCCGACACGATGAGCCTTACCACCGGCTACTCGCGTCACTTCAACGCGCGCAGCAAGCAGTTCCTCAACTGGCTTTCCGATGCGGAAGTCGCGGCCCCCAGCGGAAGCGGAGTCGTCCGCCTGTTCGCCCACGACACGACCAACGCCACTGCCGGTCCACGCGCCATCCGCATCGCCCGGAACAACCGCACCAACTACTGGTTCGAGTTCCGCACCCTCCACACCAACGCTCCCATCGCCGGCTCCTCCCTGGGCATCCGTTGGGCCGATGCCACCAATCGGGCCACCCTCTTCCTCGACACGACGCCCTGGACAATCCCAGGCGTGCGCGATGGGTTCCTCCGCCCCGGACGCACCTTCTCCGATCCCGCCCTCGACCTGCACGTCACCACCCTCGCCCGGACCAACACCACGCCGCCCGCCCTCGATGTCGACGTCCAGTTCGGTCCATTCCCCGGAAACCAACCGCCCACCGCCACCCTCAACATCGGCAACACCAATGTGGCCGTCGGCACGTCCCTCACGTTCCAGGTCACCGCCACCGACCCCAACGGTGACCCACTTGCGTTTGGCTGGGATCTCGGGGACGAATCCGTAACAGCCAACGAACCGTCGCTGTCCCGAACCTTCGCGACCGTCGGCGAGTTCATCGTACAATGCGTCGTTAGCGATCGCCGTGGTGGAATCACCACCGTCCGATCCATCGTCCGCGTGGGCGAACCGGCGGGTTGGCGTGTCACGGGAACCATCCGGCAGGCAGACACGCCCTTTGACGGCGCGTCCGTGGTGGCCGCCACGGTCCGCACCGCCCGCTCCGACAACGCCGGAACCTTCGCCTTCGTCGGACTGACGAACGGTCCTCAAACCCTGCGGCCCTACATGGAAGGCCACGCCTTTGTCCCTGGCCGCACGAACATCACCGTCGCCGACGCCCACCTGACCGGAATCGATTTCACCGCCTATCGCTTCGAAGACCTGCAATCCGTCGACCTCTCCCCGGCCGGTGCCGCTTGGCGCTACCTCGACAACGGCACCGACCCAGGCGTGAACTGGAAGAACAACAGCTTTGTCGACACCGCATGGAAGTCAGGCGACGCGCCGCTCGGGTACGGCATGTCGAATCTGGTAACCACCGTCAGCTTCGGTCCCAACCCCGCCGGCAAGTGGGTCACCACCTACTTCCGCCGCGCTTTCAACACCCCCGTACTGAGCGAGTGGCTCGCCCTGCGCATCCACCTCCAGCGGGATGACGGCGCGATCGTCTACCTGAACGGCACCGAGGTTGCCCGCAGCAACATGAAGGAGGGCACGTTCACGTTCCTCACCTTCGCCGCCGAAGACACCACCGGTGCCGAGGAACAGGCTTACTTCACCTATCTCATCGACCCGGCCATCCTTCGCGCCGATCGCAACGTCATCGCCGTCGAGGTCCACCAGTCCACGGTCAACACCCCCGATTGCCGTTTCGACCTGCGGGTCGAAGGTCTCCGGGTTCCGGTGCTCACCCCACCCACCTTCACCACCACGCCCACCCCGCAGACCGTCGTCGCCGGTCAACCCGCCGCGTTCAGCGCGCTGGCCATCGGTTCGCCGTCGCCCGCCTACGCGTGGTTCCGCAACGGCTCGCCCGTCGGCGGGGCCACCTTGCCCACGCTCGCGTTCCCGGCGGCATCCACCAACGACGCCGGTGCGTATCAGGTGGTCGCCTCGAACTCCGCCGGCAGCGTCACCTCCGCTCCGGTCGCGCTCACCGTCCTGGTCCCACCGACACTCGTCCTCGCGCCGACCAACCGCATCGTCGTCCTCGGTCAGCCCGCAACCTTCACCGCGCTCGCCACCGGGTCCGATCCACTCGCCTACCAGTGGCTCCGCAACGACGCCGTCTTCGTCGGCCGCACCAACGCCTCGCTCGTCTTCGACGTCACCTCGACCAATGACGCCGCGGCCTACCGCGTGGTCGCTTCCAACGCCGCGGGCTCCGTCACTTCCGCGCCCGTCACGCTCACGGTGTGGACACCGCCGTCGTTCACCACCACACCAACGCCGCAGACCGTCGTCGCCGGTCAACCGGCCACCTTCGGTGCCCTGGCCACCGGTTCGCCGTCACCATCCTACGCGTGGTTCCGCAACGGCTCGCCCATTGGTGGAGCCACCTTGCCTACGCTCGCGTTCCCGGCGGCTTCCACCAATGACGCTGGCGCGTATCAGGTGGTCGCCTCGAACTCCGCCGGCAGCGTCACCTCCGCTCCGGTCGCGTTGACCGTCCTGGTCCCACCGACGCTCGTCCTTGCGCCGACCAACCTCATCGTCACCGCAGGGCAACCTGCGACGTTCGTCGCGCTCGCCATCGGTTCCGATCCACTCGCCTACCAATGGCTCCGCAACGACACCCTGTTCGTCGGCCGCACCAACGCCTCGCTCATCTTCGACGTCACCTCGACCAATGACGCCGCGGCCTATCGTGTGATCGCCTCCAACGCCGCGGGCTCCGTCACTTCCGCGCCCGTCACGCTCACGGTCTGGACGCCGCCAGCGTTCACCACCACACCCACGCCGCAGACTGTCGTCGCCGGTCAACCCGCCGCGTTCAGTGCGCTGGCCACCGGTTCGCCGTCACCGTCCTACGCGTGGTTCCGCAACGGTTCGCCCGTCGGCGGGGCAAACCTGCCCACGCTCGCGTTCCCAGCGGCTGCCACCAACGACGTCGGTGCGTATCAGGTGGTCGCCTCGAACTCCGCCGGCAGCGTCACCTCCGCGCCGGTCGCGCTGACCGTCCTGGTCCCGCCGACGCTCGTCCTCACGCCGACCAACCTCATCGTCACCGCAGGTCAACCCGCGACGTTCACCGCGCTCGCCTCTGGCTCCGATCCGCTCGCCTACCAGTGGCTCCGCAACGACACCCTGTTCGTCGGCCGCACCAACGCCTCGCTCATCTTCGAC
>JAIXZE010000427.1 GCA_027489875.1 Verrucomicrobiales bacterium | reverse complement strand
GGATGGCCATCAATGCCGCACCCCGAAACCCACTGGTGGCAAACAACACGCCGTTGGCCGCGACGGGTGTGGGGATGGCATTGGCCGTCATCCCGGAACACGACCAGACCTCCGAACCACCGGTGAGATCGTAGGCGCGGATCTTTCCGGTGGCGTTGACGACGACCTGAGGCTTGCCCGCGACATCAACGATCAGCGGCGTGCTCCAGCCTGTGGGTTCATCCCGCTTCTGACGCCACCGTTCGGTGCCGGTGCGGGTGTCGAAGGCCGCGATGAAATCGTCGCCCTCATGATCCCAGTTCACCACCACGGTGTCGCCGTGCACGGCGGCCGACCCGCCCTCACCGAAGCCATTGCGGGTCTGCATCTTGCCGAGATCCTTCGACCAGAGGAGCTTGCCCTTCAGGTCGAGGCAATGGAGCCCGCGGGAACCCAGGAACACGTACAGCCGTTCGCCATCGGTCACCGGTGAGAACGAAGCGAACCCATGGTCCTTGTGGTGACCTTCGTGGGGTAGGCTTTCGCGGACCACCTGACGCCACTGTTCCTTGCCGGTGGTGCGATCCAGGCTCAGCACAACCCACCGATGCACTTCGTCGGGGGCCTCACCCCGCATGCCGCCTCCGCCACCGGGTCCACCCGGACCGCCACCACCGGGACGACCGCGGCGCGGACGTCCTTCCGGGCCACCGCCCGGAGGGGGAGCTCCGGCGCCGGGCGCGGGTCCTTCCTTCGGCGGTTCCTTGGCCACGTCGGATTTCTTGCCGGTCGACTCCGCCGAGACCACGAAGACCTGATCGCCCCAGATGATCGGCGTCGAGGTCCCGTATCCGGGGATGCGGTACTTCCATTTCACGTTCTGCGTTTCGCTCCACGTGAGGGGAGGGGTGGCGTCGGCTGCGGTGCCCGTGGCGGCAGGACCGCGCCATTGCGGCCAGTTGCCGGCGGTGGCTCCGAGGAGCGTCTGGGCGAGGAGGGTTCCGGCACCCGCGATCAGTGGAAGGGATTTCATGGCAATGGTGGACTGGCATGAACCCTGACCGGTCGATTCGATCCTTGGTTACGCCGCAGGGGCGGGCCGCGCCTTCGACGGCTTGCGGCGGCGGCCCCGCAACAGCCGCGCCAGCGCCTCGCCTGGATGGCTCACCACGCTGGCGTCGACGACCAGTTCACGGATCCGCGTCGACGGAAGCTCGAACTTGAAGTCCCGGAGCACCCGCTCGCAGACCGTCATCAAGCCGCGCGCGCCGGTGTTCTCCGCCGCCGCCTGCTCGGCGATCTGGCGCAGACCGTCGGCCCTGAAACTCACCTCGATGCCGTACGCGCGGAAGGCCCGCTCGTACTGCCGCAACAGGCTGCTCTCGCTGTCCCGCATCACGTGGTAAAGGTCGTCCGCCGTCAGTCCCTTGCACGAGACGCGCACCGGAAGGCGCCCGATGAACTCCGGTTCGAACCCGAACTCGATGAAGTCCTGGGTGGTTGCCTCTGCGATCAGCTGGGAGGTCGAAATGCCGTCCACCGCCGATCCGCGACGTTTGCGCACCACCGTTTCCATTCCGGCGAAAGCACCGCTCACGATGAACAGGATGTGTCGGGTGTTGATGGAGTTCTCGCGCGGACGTGGCGTCCCAGGCGGGGGAACTTCATTCGGCGACATCACCGGCACGTCGGCATCTTCCATCAACTTCAGCAGGTTTGTCTGGACGCCCCGGCCGCTCACGTCGCGCGTGCCCGCCTCGCGACCAGCGATCTTGTCGATCTCGTCCAGGTACACGATGCCCTGGGCCGCACGGTCGAGTTCGCCGTTCGCGCGGCGGATCAGGTCGCGGATGAGTTCCTCGACATCGCCACCGACATAGCCGGTTTCCGAAAATTTGGTCGCGTCCGCCTTTACGAACGGCACCCCGATCAACTCCGCCGCGGAACGGATCAGGTGCGTCTTGCCGACGCCGGTGGGGCCGAGCAGCAGGACGTTCTGCTTCACGTAGTGCGGTGCGGTATCCCCTTCGCGGGTCAGGCGCACGTGCTGGAAGTGATCACACAGGGCAACACTGAGGACCTTCTTGGCCTCATCCTGGCGGATCACGAAGCGGTCGAGGTGCTCCTTGATGTCGCGGGGACGCAACTTGAACGCGAACGACTCCCTGGCTGGCTTGGGCTTCGACACCTTCAACAGCGGATCATTGGCCGACTGCTGCTGCGGCACGACATGAGGCTTCACAACGGCCGTGTCTTCACGCCGCCGTTTGCTGCTGCCGGGGGCGCTGGTGTCGAATCCCAGCGATACCGGTCCCATTGATCCACCCGATCCAATCCTTGAAGCCATCGTCGGGCACCGTAGCCCTGTTCCGTGGCCACCGCATCCAGCTTTTGAAGGCCGGGTGCCCTCACCCGGCGAAGTCCATGAATCGCCACGTGGGGGCACGTGGCCTCCACTGGAAGTTCCGGGAACTGGCAACTCCCTGTGAAGGCCGGGTGCCCCCACCCGGCGAAGTCCATGAAGCGCCGCGTGGGGGCTGGAAACTGGCGACTGGGAACTCCCCCCTCCGCCCCTCACCCTTCGCGCCATGAATCCCGTCTGGTTACGGTGGGTGTTGGGCCTCGCCCTTCTGCTGTCATGGATCGCGAGGGTCTCCGCGGCGCCCGCCGCTCCGGTCCAACGCCCGAACGTCCTGATGATCGTTTCCGACGATCACGCCTGGACCGACTACGGATTCATGGGGCATCGCGAGATCCGCACGCCGCACCTCGACCGGCTGGCGGCCGAGTCCCGTCGGTTTACCCACGGGTATGTTCCCTCCAGTCTTTGCTGTCCCAGCCTGGCCTCGCTGCTCACCGGGCGTTACCCGCACCAGCACGGCATCACTGGCAACGATCCGCCCATCCCGAAATCGCGTACCGGGGCGCAGAAGTACCAGTCGGAAGAATTCCGCACGGGCCGCGCCCGCCTGAACGAACGCATGGACCGCAGTCCCGCGTTGCCGCGCCTGTTGGCCTCGGCCGGGTATCGTTCCTTCCAATCCGGCAAGTGGTGGCAGGGACACTTCAGTCACGGCGGATTCACGCATGGAATGACCCGCGGCGAACAGGCTGGCGTCGGCCGGCACGGCGACGAGGGACTGCGCATCGGTCGCGAAACACTCCAGCCCATGCACGACTTCGTCGACGAAGCCACGAGCGCAGGTGTGCCGTGGTTCGTGTGGTACGCCCCCATGATGCCGCACGATCCCCACACGCCGCCCGAACGCTTCCTCGCCCGCCATCGCACCAACGCCCCCACCCTCCACATCGCACGCTACCGCGCGATGGTGGAATGGTTCGACGAAACCTGCGGCCAACTTCTGGCCGATCTCGAACGCCGCGGCGCCGCCTCCAACACCGTCATCGTCTATGTCACCGACAACGGCTGGATCCAGTCTCCCGACAACCCGCGATACGCGCCGAAGTCCAAGCAATCCCCGTATGACGGTGGCCTGCGCACGCCGATCCTGATCCGTTGGCCGGGCCGGATTGCTCCCTGTGCGATCGAGCATCCGGTCAGCTCGATCGACCTGTTCCCGACGCTGCTGAAGTTGGCCGGGGTGCCAGTGCCCAAGGACACGCCGGGCATCGATCTCCTCAACGACCGCGCCGTGGAATCCCGCGATGCCGTCTTCGGCGCGTGCTTCGCCCATGACATTCCGGACCTCGACTTCCCCGAGCGCGGCCTGCGCTGGCGTTGGATGGTGCGGGACGGTTGGAAGCTGATCGTGCCCGATCCGGTGAACGAGCCGGGCGGGGCGATGGAGATTTATCGGATCACGGACGATCCCTCCGAGACCGTGAACCTCGCGGCGACGCAGTCGCCTCGCATGCGGCAGATGGTGCGGTCGATGGACCGGTGGTGGCCAGGGCCGAAGCGGTGAACCCGGCGATCAAGGCCCGATCTGGATCGGAGCGATCGGCTGGATCGACTGAAACTGTCTGGATCCGGCGCGGCCGCCCTCGTTCGCCGCGGCGGTCCGCACGAAGGTATCGACGGCCATCTTCGCGTATTTCTCCGGATACTTATAAGGCTTCTCCGGGACGTAGACGATGTCGCGTGGCTCCAGCAGGACGTCGGGTGCCTGGCCGAGCATGATGGCCTGGTAGTTCACCAGCGCGACGCGCGGTTCCGCCAGGGCTCCACGCACGATGACGACCTCTCGCAGGAAGGCTCCCTGAGCCGGTCCCAGCGCCTTTGCGATGGCAGTGCCCAGGGTCATCGATTCCGAGAAGCCCAGCGGCCGCGGTGCGCGGACCATCCCCAGCACGTACACCTCCTGCGACAACGCCGACGGGAGGTACAGGAAGTCGTCCGGTTGAAGATAGATGTTCTGGCTCATGTCGCCCTTCCGCAGTAGCGCCATGAAATTCACCGGCATCATCTCGCCGTTCCGGATCAGGAAGCTGTGCTCCAGGTCCGCCAGTTCCTCCGTTGTTCCCGTGAATCGTGACACGAACAATCCACCGGCCCGCGACACGGCCTCGATCACGGTCATCGGCTCCGCCAGCGAATACACCCCCGAGTTGTTCAAGCGACCCAGCACCCACACCCGACGGCTCTTCACGTCCTTCAGCGACACCGTCACCCGCGGTTCGCGATAGTACGGTGCGAGCCGTTTCTCCAGCAGCGCCTTCGTCTCCCCCACCGTGCTTCCCCAGACGTCGATCCCGTCTGCGAGGTCGTAATAGATCATCCCGTCCGGACCGACGCCGACGGATGTCCGCGATCCGGTTTCCCCGAGGATCTCCACCTCGATCCGGTCCCCCGGCCCCAGCCGGAACGGATCCTTCGGCGGCAACAGCATCTCGCTCGAAACGCGGTTCGATATCGACACGAGGTTTGTCAACGCGACCAGGGTCTCGTACCGCGCATCGAATTTCGGCCCGGTGACGCGGCAGGCCGCCACGACCAACATCAGCAACAGCAGATAGGGCAGCGTCTTCATGCAACCTTACTTGATCGACGGCACGATCGGTTGGGTGATGAAAGGCCCGATGTTGCCGCCTGTCCAGACGGTCACCATCGCCTGGATGAACCCGGACGTGGCCATGTCCAGCAACTCCTCGGCGCGCGCCCACGGCTTGCTGGCGACGTAGACGATGTCGCGTGGCTCCAGCTTGAAGTCCTTGGACCGCCCCGAGAGTACCGCGGCCAGATCCACCACGAACGTCTGCGGATCCTTCAGTGATCCGCGCACGATCAGGATCTTCTGCCGATACGCCCGCGGCGTGAATCCACCGGCCAACGTCACGACGCTCAGCGCGGTGGCATCCGACGTCAGGCCCTGCGCGCCCGGATTGCCGATCTCGCCCAGGATGTAGACCTCGTTCGCGCTCGCGGACGGAAAGTACAGGTAGTCGTCCGGCTCCAGCAGGATGTTCTGCGTCAGGTCTCCGCGCAGGAACAGCCGGTCGAAATCCACCGGAACGCGTTGGCCGCGCCGGATCAGGAAGGATCGCGGAAGATCCGCCAGCTCGACCGTGTTCAACTGGAACAACCCGGTCTCCAATCCCGCTGCTTGCGCCACCGCCTCGATCACCGTCAGCGGTCGATCCAACAGGTAGGTTCCCTTGTTCACCACCTTGCCGAGGATGTGGAACTTCTTCGATTTCCAGGACGTCGGCACGACCATCACCCGCGGGTTCCGGTATGACTTCGACAGCTCCTTCTCCGTCAGCTCACGCAGCTCGGGAATCGTCAGGCCCGTCGCCATCATTCCCTGGGCTTCCAGATACGTGATGCGTCCGTCCGGCTCCACCTGGACGTCCGGTCGCGTCAGCTCGGGCTTCCCGTAGACCATGAACGTCACGACGTCCCCAGGGCCCAGTGTCAGTCGCTTCTGCCACTCGGACTTCATCCGACGCAGGTCGCCGGAGAAACTGCCCGGGGCCACCGGCTCCGGGCCCACGGGCACCAGCAGGCCGATGTTTGATTTCAGGCCGTTGGTCAGCGGTGCCATCACGACCGTGTTCGTGCCCGTGGGCTCGTTCGTCTGGGCGCGCGCCATCCACCCCAGCCAGAACATCGACGCCAGCAGCACCGCCCAGCGCCACCCCGCCGCCTTCATGCGAGTTCCCCCCCGCGGCCCAACCGGCGCGTGTCGCGGTTCAACAGCACGCCCACCATCCGCACGCCCGAATGCCGCAGGCCTTCGAAGTGATGATCGGTGTCCGATCCATCGGCGATCCCGGATCCCACCACCCACAACAACTGCGGCACCAGTTCCGCCATCAACAGGGCCTCGGGTTCCGCCGATGGCGGCAACTCCACCAGCACCACCGCCTCGCGGCCCGACCACGCCATCAGCGCTCCCATCCAGCGGCGGCGACGTTCCACGTCCCAACGCCAATTTTCGGGAACGCGGATCCAGGCGACGTCGCCCAGGCGCGCGCTCGCTCGCAACGGCTCCGTGAGGAATGCCTCCAGCTCCATCACGCTGGTCGCGTCGTCGGGGACGCGGTTCGTCACGGCCAGGACGGGGATGCCGCGTTCTGCCGCCGCGGGAGCAAACGCGGCCAACGTGTGCGAGCGGCCTTCGGTGGCGTTCGCACTGCCAAAACCCAGCACCCAAAGCCGGCCCGGTCCCGGCACCAGCAATCCCTGCAAACGCAGCCATGTCCGCAACGCCCAGGTGCGCAGCGTGGGACGGTCCGCCGCCGTCAGCACCGGAATCGTCCCGATGCACGGCAGCTTCGTCACCCGTATCGCGTCGGCACGCGTCAGCAACCGCGAATCAAACGACTCGCGCAACGCCACGAACGCCACCACCGCGAACGCCAGCAGGAATCCGCCTGCTGCGGCCGCGACCATCAGGCGCTTCTTGCGGTCGCTGATCTCGACGTCTCCGGCCTTGGAATCGAAGAACCGGTAGTAACCGAGGTTGGAATCCTGGAAGAGCTGCGCCTCGCGTTGCCGTCCGGCGATCAGCGTCCGGCTCGATGCCAGCGTGTCCAGTCGCGCCTTCAGCCGCGCGTATTCCAGACCCTTTTCCGAAAGGCCCTTCAGCTTCTCCTGGATGTTCGTCATCACGGGTGCCAGCCGTAGGGCCTGCTCCTTCAGGATGTCCTTCTGCGCGCGCAACCCGATCAGGTCGATGTACAGGCTCACGGCCACGCCGTCCTCCGCCGAGCGCGGAGGCGTGATCGTCTGGTTCGTCGTCGATGCCAGCTGCGCTTCCAGTTCCGCGATGCGCGACAACTGTTCCGCGATGCGCGGATTCGAGTCCGCATACTTTTCCTTCAGCGCACTCATCTGGTCGCGCGCCGACTGGAGTCGCGCTGCAATCGGACTGTGCTTCGCCAGCTCCGTCTCGATCGCCGTGATCCGCAGGTCGACCGTCTGGTAATCGATCCGTGTCGTTTCCAGCTTCAGTTCGATCTCCGAAAGCTTGCCGAGGTTTGCGTCCAGTTCCTTGTCCGCGTCGAACAGCTCCTGTTCCCGGGCGTAGGAAAGCAGCTCTTGCCGGAAGCGGATCAGGTCGGCGTCCACGCGCGTCAGTTCCGCCTTCAGGAACCGGTTCACCTCCGACGCCTCCTGCGCGGCGAGGTCCTTCGTCAGGTTCACCACCTCCCGGCCGTAAACGTTCAAGACGTCCACGGCGTCCGTGACGCTCGTCTCCGTCTTGTACTGCACCCGGATCAGGTCGGTGTTGCGCTCCGGGGTGATCGTCAGCCCGCCCAGCAGCGCCCGCGGCGACAGCTTGTTCGTCAGTTGCGCGGTCACGCGTTCCAGCACCGGCAATGACTTCATCAGGCTCATCAGCGTCGGCCCGTTCAGCTGCCGCGGCTTGAATGCCTCGCCCACCTCCGACGACCGGAACGTGTTCGGCAACTCCTGCCGCATCAGCTGTGCGGTCGACATGTACGAATTCCGGAACTTCTTCCATCCGTACGCACCACCGGCCGCGCCACCCAGGATTCCCGCCAAAATCACCAACGGGAGGAAGCGCACCAGCGCGTGCACCATCCGCCATGGATCAAAAGGGATGGGCAATCCGCCCGGAGCCGGTGGCAGTGGTGGAGCGCCGGCCCCGCCGCCCGCGCCGCCACCCATGAAACCGATCGCCCCCGACGCGTCCACCGGCGTCGTGGGTTCCACCGTCCGCGAAACTTCCGCGGGACCCGAACCCGGTCCCGCCGTCGCCGCCGGTGTCGTCTCCCCCGCGGATCGCGCCGCCGCTTCGGCTCGTCGCCGTTGCAGGGCCGCCACGCTGAATTCCTCGTCGCTCATGCCGGTATCGCCTGATGGCGTTCCAGATCCCTGACCACCGCGCTGACCGCGTCCACGTCCACCCGTGGCGAGCCTGCCAGCCAGGCATGCTCCAACGCCAGCTTCGCGAGCCGGTTCACCTGCCTTGGCACGCCACCGCTCGCCTCATGGAGCCTCGACGCTGCCAATGGCGTGAACAATCCGCCATCGCCATGCCCTGCCGTCCGCAGCCGGTGTGTCAGGTAACTCGGCACATCGTCGACCGTCATCGGACGCAGATGGAACCGCAGGCTGATCCGCTGGTCGATCGCCGCGTCGCCCGCCACCAGCGGACGCAGCTCCGGTTGACCGATCAACACCACCGTCAACAATGCCACGCCGCCTCCGTTGAAGTTCGTGATCCACCGCAACTCGTGCAGCGTCGCCGCCGGCATGTCCTGCGCTTCGTCCAGCAACAGCACCAGATGCCGCCCTTCCGCGTGCAGCCGCCGGATCGCCCCCTCCAGACGCTCGCATCGCTCGAACTTCGTGCCTCCCGACGCCAACGCCGGATCCATCCGTCGCAACACCGCCGACAACAGGTCCCCGAACGAAAACCCGGAGTTCTCCAACGTCACCACCCGGTACTTCCGCGGATCCAGGCGCTCGCTGAACACCGCCCGCGTCAGGGTCTTTCCACACCCGATCTCCCCGCTGAGGAGACCGAGGTTCATCGTGTTCTCCTCCACCAGATACAGCAGCCTATGCAGCGCTTCGTCGTGCTCCCGGCTGGCAAAGAAGTACCGCGTGTCCCACGTCCCCTCGAAGGGACGCTCCCGCAGCTTCCAGTGCCTCAGGAAGTCCGGTGCTGTTGTGTCGGTTGTGCCTTCCACCCTCACGCCTTTCTTGCGGCCACCGCTTTCCGGTACACGTCGAGCACTTCCCGTGCGTTCAGGTCCCAGTCAAACCGCCGTGCGTTCCGGAATCCCGCCACCCGCAGGCGCTCACGCGCCGCCGCGTCCGTTGCCAATTCGCGCAGCGCTCCTTCGATGTCCTCCACGCGATCCGGATCCACCGTCCGCGCCGCATCCGCCACCACCTCCGCCAGCGATCCGCGCGTCGAGCTGATCACCGGACAGCCGCTCGCCATCGCTTCCACCGGCGGAAATCCGAACCCCTCGAACAGCGACGGATACACGAAAACGTCCGTCGCCCGGTACAACACCGGCAGCGTCGCATCGTCCACGAATCCGAGGAACCGGATGTCCCCTGCGTGCGGCGATGCCTTCGCCGCTGCATGGATCGCTTCCGCTCCATGCCAGTCGCTCCCGCCCAAGGCCAGCTGCCAGTTCGATCCTGTCGCCGCCTTGAACCGGCTGAACGCCTCGATCAGGCGGACGTGGTTCTTGGCCGGATGCTCCAGGCGCGACACGTACAGGAAGAACGGCCGGTCCAATCCCCAGCGCGTCGCCGCTTCCGCCTTGGCTTCTGCGGCGTTTCCCGGACGGAACCGTTCGTGATCAATGCCGTTCCAAACGAGGTCCACGTTCCGTCGCTGCACCCCGAAGAAGGTTCCCAGATCCCGCGCGGTATTCTCGCTCACCGCGATGATCCGGTCCTGTCGGTGCGCCAGCCGTTTCACCACCACCCGACCGTAGATCATCCGCTTCCAGTCGTACTTCCCGCGGACGTGGAACGGCGCGAGATCGTGGATCGTGGACACCAACGCGCAGGGCTTCCGCCAGAGCATCCGCCGGTAGCTCGGCACATGCAGCACATCCAGCCCCAGGTCCCGCGCGATCCCGGGCAGGGTTGTCTGGTGCCACAGGATGTTCTTCACCGCCGGCCGATGCACCTCCGCCACCGGAACGATGCGCATCACATCCGACGCGAACTCCAGCAACGGCCGATCCTCCTCGAGCACGAACAGGTGGATCTCATGTCCGGACGCGTGTGCCCGCATGGCCCGCAGCAACGCAAACACGTACTGCGCCACCCCCGTCTTGCCACGCTGGATCACCGAGGTGCTGAACCCGATCTTCATGCGCGCCTCCCCAGCAGGAATTCATCGAGCTTCGTGAGCTTCAGGACGTTCAACACCGCCGGTGCCGCCTTTTCGTACACCAGCTCCACATCCCGCCGTTTCGCCGCCTTCTTCAATTTCAGCATCATGCCCACCCCTGTGCTGTCCACGAATGCCACCCCGGAAAGATCCACCGCGAGCCGGCTTCCCGCCGCCTTCGCCTCGATCAACGGCATTGCCAAGGCCGCCACCGCGTCCGCGGTCACCGCCGTGATATCCCCCTGCCACTGGATTGCCGCCGTCTCCGGAGCCACCGCAACGGGTGCCTGTTTCCGCCGTTGCTCCTCGATCGACGCGGTCGCCTCCTCAACGGTCCCGAAGATCTGGAAGAAACTCTCCAGCTGCATCAACCGCAGCGAATCGCCGATCCGGCTTCCCACCGCCGCCAATCGGAACTCCCGCCCGCTCTCCCGCGCCTGCCGTCGCAACCGGGTCAGCAGCCCGATGCCTGTGCTGTCCGCAAACTGGGTCGATCCCAGATCCAGGACCACGTCGCCCCCTTCGACGGCCGAAACCCAGACGTTCCGAAGCTCGCCCGCCGCCGCCGCATCGAGCCGTTCCGGGCCCTCCAACCGTTGGATCTTTGGCACCGGGTGCCCCGGTGCCACCCCTGCGGACACCACCGGGATCACCGTCGCTTTCGCGCCCATGGCCGTCTCCGGCCTGCGTGCCGCCCGACGCGCCCGCGAATCCCGGACCTGCCGCTGGATCGCCATGCCGAAGACCCACAGATCCTTTCCATACCGCTTCGCCAGCCGACGCGGCTCCTGCAGCATCCGAAAGATCCATTCCAGCCCGGTCTTCTGCATCCACACCGGAGCCCGCTTCACCGTTCCCGCCAGGAAATCAATCGTCGCGCCCACCCCGATGCTCACCGGAACGCCCATCCGCCGGTAATGCATGTTGATCCACTTCTCCTGCTTCGGGCACCCGAACGCCACGAACAACAGGTCCGGCTTTGCCTCGCGGATCCGCGCCAGGATCCCCTCGTGATCCATCTCCAGCAACGGCTTGAATGGTGGCGAATACGCGCCCACCAGCTTGAGCTTGGGATGCTTCTTCTGCGTGTTCGCCGCCGCCGCCGCCACGCTGGCATCCGTTCCGCCCAGGAAGTACACACGCCACCCACGTTCCTCTGACTCGCGCAACAAACGCGGCACCAGATCCGATCCGGTCACGCGCTCCGGCAACGGGTTGCCCAGTTTTCGGGATGCCCACACGAGCGGCATCCCGTCACAGAGCACGGCGTGTGCGTCGAACAGGATCCGCCGTAGCTCGACGTCTTCCGACGCCTGCACCACGAAATCCACGTTTGCGGTCGCCAGGTAATGCGGTAGCCCCGAAGAGATCATCCGGGCGATCAACGCCACGGTCTCATCGGTCGTCAGCGGGTCAAACGGTACGCCCAGGATGGCCAGAGGAGGCCTCTCCGGAACGACCGCGGGGGAAGGGGGGTTTTGGTTCATGCGCCCTCGCTGCCCGTGTGTACCACAATCCTCCGGCAGGCATCACATTTT
>JAIXZE010000187.1 GCA_027489875.1 Verrucomicrobiales bacterium | reverse complement strand
GAGGAGTGAGTGGGTAGAGTGCGCCATAATTAATTAGCCACTCTAACCGCAAGAGTTCGCGCTTCCTGAAGAAATCACTGCAGCAGTGTCAAATGGGATGTCCCCAAAAAATCTCTGCCTCCGGGGTGCGGATGCACAATTGACACGCATTCCCCGGGTGCGTGCTTCGCACGACCCGGGGCTATCGGCTGCAACGCCTCCGGCGTAAAGACCTTCTGGATCGGACACCCCCCGCCGGGTGGGGGCACCCGGCCTACAGCTTGGAATTCCGCCGCGTGAGGGCACGCGGCCTTCAGAATCGGGCATTGGGAAGTCAGACTTCCTTGTCGAGGGCGGTCCAGCGCCAGAGGAGCCATGCGCGGAGGCGGGCGAGGTGCATTCCGGCGAGTTCCTGGCCTTCGGGATCCGTTCGGGATCGGTTCTTGAGCCAACCCGTGAGGCTCCCGCGGGGTCCCAGCCAGGCGAGGCGCAGGCCGTAGCGTCGGGCGAGTCGCAAGGCGATGCAGGTGAACGTGAAATGGCGCGGTCGGCCCTGTCGGAGATAGGCGTAGTCGAATCGGATGCGGCGGATGACCCGACCTCGGGCGGCCTGATCGAGTGCCCAGGCGTAATCCTCCATGGTGACGAGGGTTTCGTCGAAGGGAGCCTCCTTCCAGAAGGCGCGCCGGAACATGCCCATGGAGTTGGTGTAGATGGAGGCGATCTTCATGCCGCGTCCGCGAAGTTCCTCGATGGTGATGACATCGCGATGGTGCGGATCGTCATCCCAGCGACCGCTGGCGCAGGCGGTGTTGGGGTCCTCCATGCAAGCCGCGAGACGTTCGATGGCGTCGGCAGACTTGAGAACGGTGTGGGAGGAGACGACGAGGACGAGGTCGGTGGGACAGTGGGAAATGCCGAAGTTGAGGACACGGGCGTGATGGTACGGCTGGGTCCAGGAAACAACGGTGCCACCGGCGCGGGTGACGAGCTCGGCCGAGTTGTCCGATGCCCCGGTGTTGACGCCGACGATCTGGTCGGGGCGCCGGGTCTGGCGTTGGAGGGCTTCGAGGACTTCGGGGAGGGTGGCGGCGGAGTCCTTGAATCGGATCACGACACCGATGGTGGCGGGGGTGGCATTCATCCTGGAAAGGGAGGGGATTCCGGGGCGCACGTGCCGGACGTGTCAGATTTCGAAGAGGGGGCCGATCCGGGTGAGGACATCGTCCCAGGAGATGGTCTGGCCGGGCCAGGGTTGGAGGATGATGAGGACGGGTTCCGATCCGGACCGGCCGAGGGTAAGGCGTCGGAGGGCGGTTTGCCACCAGTAGCGACTGGGTGAGCTGTGACGTTCGCGTCCGTCGGAAAGCCAGAAGATGGCTTCGGCGGCGGTACCGTTCCGAGACAGGATGAGGTGACGTGCGGTGCCGCCGGGAATGGGCCGGTCGCGTTGCTGGGTGACCGTCCAGCCGGAACCCCGGAAGCAATACAGCGGATCGTGGACCGCGTGTCGGTCCTGGGTGCCGTCGACGATCTGGAGGATGATGCGGTCGGATCCGACCTGATAGACGCGCTTGATGAGGGCGGCCTTGCCGAAGACCTGACGTTCGGTGTCGGAGAGGGGGAGTTCGCGGGAGGCAAAGCCGAGGCCGGAAGTCGGAAGGAGCTTGAGGCGGGCGGAGGCGTCGGTGAGCGGGATGAAATCCCAGGCGACGGCGAGGGCGGCGATGGTGCCGATGCCGATCCAGAAGGCTTTCCGGGTGGACGGTCTCACGGGGTGGGGGTGGGAGTGGGCGGGGCTGGGGTGCGCGGGGTTGGGCTGAGGAGGACAGCCGTGGTGCCGAGGAGGGCGAGGGAAATTCGAATGGCGTAAATGGCGGTTGGTGGGAGGGATTTGGTGACCATGGTCAGGAGGGGTATCCAGGCCAGGGCAGAGATCCACCAGAGGGGGGCAAATCGGGAACGGTTGCCGAAGGCGGCGAGGATGGCGACGAGTCCGAGGTGTGAGGCGGAATGGGTGTCGAGGACGATGCCGGCGAGGGTCAGCGCGAGGCCGACACCCAGGAGCAGGGTGATGGACCGGTAGGCGGGAGGGATTCCGTGGCGCCAGTAGAGGGGGATGGGTACGAGCCAGATCAGGAAGGCGAGCCACTCGAACCGGTCGAGGGGGGAATGGCGCCAAACGACGAGAAGATCGCGGCAAGCCCAGAGGGAGAACGCGAGGGCTGGCCAGGCGACGTCCGGGAACCGGCGTTTCTCGTTGGAGGGGGTGTCCATGGAGGAAGCTAGGCGGGGCTTTGGCGTGGGGCTTGCCACTGGAAGAGACCCCAGCAGGCGATGAACATGAGGACGAGGACGGACAGGCCGCCCCACGTGTGGAAGAGACCCATGGCGAACTCCTGGCCAAAGGTCAGGGAGGCCACCGAGATGAGGAGGATGCGTGCGGTGTTGGCGGCCCATGCGATGGCCGCGAGGGCGGCGATGTTCTGCCAGTACCGTGGCGTGTCGCCGAGGAGCACATGTGCCAGGAAGGATCCGGCAATCAGCATGGATTGCAGCACCTTGAGGCCGGAACAGGCAGCCGTGACGGCGATGGGAGCGCCTTGGATGGTCAGTTCCGTACCATTGTGGATGACATGGAAGCCGATGGCCTTGAACAGGCCGGCCGTGACGTAGGCCCCGCTGAGGCGGAACCACCACCCCACCGGCTCCAGGTCGAGGGTGACCCATGGGAACGCGAGGAAGGCGAAGACGAGGATCCGGCGCAGACGCCAGTGATCCGAATTCGCGGTGCGTTCACGGAGCCATGCCCAGAGAAGGCAGGTCCACCCGGCGGCCAGCAGCAGGGTGATGGACAGGAAACCTCCGACCACGGTGAGGAGGACGCCGATGCCGAGGGTGGTCTGGTGGAGGCGGAACGGTGTCTCGGTGAAGGTCCACGGTTTCCCGAGCCACGCCCCGAGCGGAAGGGCGACCAGGATCGGGAGCACGTCCGCCGCTTCGCCCCACCAACGCGTGTTCCGCAGCCAGGCGACAACGGCGAGGACACCCAGCGTGACCAGCCACAGCTTGTCGGCGGTTTTCACTGGCGGGGGGCCTCGGCCTTGAGGATCTCGTCGAGGTTGGAGCGCAGTTGCAGTTCGTCGGGGAACAGGGCGATGAGTTCCTCGGTGTACCGGCGGGCTGTTGGGTAATCCTTGGCCGCGAAGGCGGTACGGGCGAGGTAGGCCCGGGCCTCGGCGGATTCCGACGCCAACGCCGTGTAGAGGCGTGTGGCTTCGGTGCGGTTGGTTTCGGCGAGGGCGATGCGGGCTGCGATTTCCCGGCCGGCCACGGATTTGGCGAGGCGTGGGTTCGTTTCCAGCCGTTGGCGGGCGATCGCGGGCTTCCTGCGGTCGAGTTCCGCAAGCGTCGTCAGCCAGGCGGCGCGGTAGGCCGCGTCGGAAGGGCCGGAGGCGATGGAGGCGAGGAGGGAGAGGCCGGGTTCGACCTGTTGATCGGCGAGGAGGAGTTCGCCCTTGAGGGCCATGAGGGCGGGTGTGGAGGCCCGTTCGTTGATGAAGGCGAGGGCCAGCTTGACGTTGCGATTGAGCCGCAGCGCCTGTGCGAAACCATACACCGCCCACTCCGGAGCCTCGGCGGGGAACTGATCCAACGGGATGAGGTTCAACGCCGCTTCGCGCCAGCCGGCAGCGAGGAAGATGGACGCGGGGCCTGCGGGCGAGTTCAGGAAGCGGGCGAGATCCGGCGGGACATTCGGGGTTCGGCCGGAGCGCTGTTCGAAAGCCAGTTGGTCGAGGAGCAGCAGGACCTGGTGGCGGTTCGTGGCCGGCGTGGTGCTCGCCGTGAACTGAAGGCCGGGGGCGTTGAAACTGCGGTTGGTGGAAAGGCGGAAGGTCAGGACCTGGGCGAGCGCACGGTCCAGGTCGGGATTCCACGAGGTGGGGATGAAGCGGCTGAACCGGATCTGGTCGAGCGCGGCGCTGTCCGCCTTGTTGAGCAGGTGCTCGCAGAGTTGGAGCCAGTGCACCTCCTGGCGGTCGACGGCGAGTTTTCGGGAATTCGGCAGGGCGGCGAAGTTGGTGGCATCGAAGAACCGGCCGGCGGGCGTCGTACGAAGGAGGTCCACCAGCGGAGTCAGGTCACCGGCCGGAGGATTGGTGGACATCCAGTCGAACTGGATCGGGACCGCCATGTGGCTCCAGAACCACGCCTTCAGCCAGAGGTAATCAATGGAGGGCGGTTGGAGGGCGTCCTTCCAGGTGGCCAAGGCCATTTCGTGGCTGCCGCGGCGGCGGTAGAACTCGGCCAATTGATCCCGAAGGATGGGGTTGGCCGGCTCGGCCACGTGGGCCGCGACATACTCCACGCGGGCGAGTTCGTAACGGCCGATCTGTTCCAGGATCTGGCCGCGGAAGGAGCGCACTTCGGTGTTCCGGGAATCGAGGGCCATGGCCTCGGCCAGATGGTTCCAGGAATTGGTCAGGGGTTTGCCGGCGTCGAGGAGTGCGATGCGGACCAGGCGCGGGACGTCGTTGGTGCCGGCGAACTTTCGGCTGTCGAGGAGCTTGCGCGCTTCCTTTGGTTTCTCGGAGATCAGGAGGTTGTCCGCATCCAACAGGAACCAGGACAATGAATCCTTGTCCCGTCCCGCCCATCGCGCGCGGAGTTCGGCGAGTTCCTTGGGCTTGCGCGCATGGAGGTAAGCCCGGGCGACAAGGATGGAGGCGTCCTCGTTGGCCGCGATACGGTCCGGGGTGCGTTCGTAGAGCGCGACCAGCTTCGGGAGTTGGCGGAGTCCGACAAGGGCGTCGAGTTCCACCTGGGGCCACGCGTGGGGCGAGGCGGTCGGCAAGCGTGCGGACTGGATGGCGTAGGCGTCCGAAAAACGGCCCGCCATGAGGGCGTTCGTGGCGGCCTGATAGGCGACGGTGTCCTGTCGCGCGACGACATGCTTTCGCCACGCCTGCAGGCCAAAGAATCCGCCGACACCGGCGATAACGACGCCGACAAGGAGAAGGATCCAGATGCGCTTCATCGTGCGAAGGGACGGCTGTTCAAGTGGTGTGTGGCGGCGATCAGCGCAGTGCGAGCTTCCGGCGTTGGATCCAGAGTCCCGTACCCAGGAAGCAGCCCAGCATCAGCCAGATGGCTGGCTCGGGGCTGGCCGTGAGGGCAGCGATGTTGATGGCCCCGATGTCGACCGCAAAGAGGAGGTCGTTGAAATCGCGGTCACCGCCGCCCAGCAGGTCTTCGAACCCGATGATCAGGTGGGTCGCCGTGATCGCGGCAAAGGTGACGACGTGGTTGATGCCGTCGGGGTTCACCGAGCGGTCCGTCGAGAAGACGGTGGTTCCACCATTTGCGCCATTGGCGATGAGGAAGAAATCGAGCTTCGTGCCTCCGGCAAAGGTGCCGAGGTCGACGAAATCACCCGGCAGCAAGGGTTCGTTGGCGGTGCGTCTGACGGGACCGGCGGAAGGGTTGTACGTGGTCACCCGGCTGGAGGCGTTGGGAAAGATGATCTCAGGGTTGCCGGTGTTGATTCCGCCGCCGCCGGTGTTGAATCCAAGGGTGTTGCGAAAGCCGGCGCCTTCACCGATGAAATACACCCGGACATCGGAAGCGCTCTTCAGGAAGAGCTTGTTGGGGTCGAGAAGGAGGCTGGAGTCATTGACCCGGACGCTCTCGCTCAAACGGCTGTTGACGAGGGTCGTGACGGCGGGGAGGACGTTGGCCTGAAAGTTGGCCGAGGCTGCGTCTGAGCCAGCCGTCATGACATTGCCAGCGAGAGGCAGTCCGAACGGACGGGCTGGCGATTGGACCGGGGACTGGGTCTGCGCAAACGCGGTGACCGAGGCGAGGGTGGAGATAAGGAATGCGAGGCGTGCAGTCTTCATTTGGGTGCGGATGAATTCACGATCTGTCCCACCGTGATCCGGGCGGTTTGGTACGTTGCATGTTGTCCCTGATTACCCTTTGTGGCGTTCCTCCCGTCCGTTGCGAGAATTTGAAGGGAAAGTCCCTACTTGGCTAGTGCGAGTTTGGCGTGGGGGAACCCACGCCCCACTTCAGCCAACGTTGGAACGGATCCGGTCGAGCAGGCTGTCCACCTCGGCAGCGATGGCTTCCGGAGCTTTGCCCTGGGCCATGCCAGGACGCTTGTGTCCGACCCTGGTCAGCCAGGAATCGCGGAGAAGGTTCTGGCGGCGGGTGACAAGATCCGCGATTTCGCGGCCCTTTGGGTGTGATGTGAGCAGGGCGTCCGGGGAATCGGAATCCACAATCGCCGGGGCCGCACCCCACAGCCGCAGGAGTTCGCGACACATGATCCAATGTCCCGTCTGCCCCGGATGGACGCCGTCGCCCGCGAGGGTGTAGTCGGGCTTGGTCTTCCGTTGGTCGGCAAGGTGTCTGGCCATCCGCCCGTGGATGTCTCCCACGACCCAGCCATCGGCACGCCGTGCGAGCAGCCATTCGGAATACTTCGCAAGGACGTCGTCGTAGCCTTCGTACGGGCTGGGGTAGGAATCCCGACCTGCGGGCAGGGTGCGGCCCTTGAGCGGCAGGGGGTCAAAGGTGGGCGGCGTGAGGTGGATCAGGGACGCCCCCTTCGCGAGCACGGCGGCACGGAGGCGTTGGATGCCATCGTAATGGCTTTTGGCGCGTTCCTCGGAAAACGGGAAGTAGATGCCGTCATTCATGCCGTAGCAGGCGATGACGAGGTCCGGTCGGGTGGCATCCAGCGCGCGCCCAAGGCGTTCGTGCAGGTCGGGGCGCGGGAAGGCACCGCCGGCGTGACCGGGTTCGGAGAGCCCAGAGACGGTTTCCGAGGGCAGGCCGAGGTTGAGGAAAGCGGTGCCGAAATTGCGGGAGGTGATCCGGAACCACGTCTCGGCCCACGCGACCCACGTCCCCGCGTACGTGATGCTGTCGCCGAGGAAGAGCACGGTGCGCTTCCCCTCGGGCAGGACATTGGATTCAGCCGCCTGCATCGGGTTCACGGTGGCAAAGGCCGCGGCGGACGCGGCCAACGTCACGAGGGCGGAGCGACGCGAGATCGGACGTGGGGGGAACGGGTGCATGGGGTGGAGTTCAGGGAGTCGCGGCAGGAACGTCAACGATGAGCTGCGCTGGAGAGTTTCCAGAGGCCAACACTCACACCTTCCAGGGACGGTTCCGGTGGACGACAAGCCGACGGCTTCGGATGGCCGGGAGGCAGGTTTCAGGAGGGAGGGTTTCGCGGGGGACGCCGAGTTCCGTCGGGGACGGACCCACCCAGGTGCTGTTCCGGCCTTCGGCGAGGAGCCGGCCGACATGCAGGTCGAGCGTGACCAGGGTCCACAGCGAATCCTGGTAGGGGCAGGTCATGCGAAGCGTTGGATGCGACTTGAGGATGTCGGGTGGATAGGAGTCATGGGCGTACTTGTCGCCGACCCATTGGTAGGAGGCGCTGTTGATCTGGAGGTGATGCGTTCCGGAGAGGGTGTGGGTCCAATCCTGATGATGATGGCCGCAGAGGACGGCAAGGACGCGGGGGGATCCATCCGGGAGGCGCGGTTGGGCGAGCAGGGCTCGGATTTCCTCACGGTTCTCGATGCCCGAGGGGTGGTCGAGGGCCTGGTGGACGAAGATCACCACCGGCTCGGATCCGGTGTTCAGGATCGATGCGAGCCAATCGCGCTGTTCGGGTCCGATGTAGCGCTTGTATCCCGTGGCGGAGCCGCCGGGGCCGTTTCCGTCGAGCACAACGAACTGGATTCCGTGTTGGCGGAAGGTGTGGTAGCGGGCGGGCATTCCGAGGAACGCGACGGCCTGATCCCGGGTGAATCCGCCGTCCATGTCATGGTTCCCGAGGACGTGGTGGCGCGGGCCGTTGAAACGGTTCCAGGCATCGAGGAAGGCGCGGTTCCGCTCGTGGGGAATGCAGAAGTCGCCCAGCTGGATGATGAAGTCGGGTTGGGCATCGTT
>JAIXZE010000398.1 GCA_027489875.1 Verrucomicrobiales bacterium | reverse complement strand
GGCAACCTTGACCATTGGCGCTGCGACACCCTCATCCGGCATCGGGACGGCTCCGAACGTTGGATCGCCGAGGCCTCCGTCGAAGTCCTCCCGACCGACGGCAAACCTGCCCGTGCCGTGGGCATCCTCGTCGACATCACCGAACGGAAGCACACCGAGGAATCCCTCCGTACGAGCGAAACCGGGTTGAAGCAGGCCCAACAACTCGCCCACATCGGCAACTGGGACTTCAACCTCCTGACCGGCGGACTCATGTGGTCCGACGAAATCTTCCGGATCTTCGGTTTCGATCCGGCAACGACGACGCCGAGCTACGGATTGTTCTTTGAGTTTGTCCACCCCGATGACCGCACGGCCGTGGAGCAGGCCTATCAGCGATCCGTGGAAACCCACACGCCCTTGAGCGTCACCCATCGCCTCGTCCTGCCGGGCGGGCGCGTGCGCTTCGTCCAGCAGGAGGGTCGGACCCTCTACAACGACCAGGGAACACCCATCCGTTCCTTCGGCACCATCCAGGACATCACCGAACGCCGGGAATCCGAGGAGCAGCTTCGGGAATCCCGGGAACTCCTGAAGCAGGTCACCGAAAGCATCGAGGAGGCCTTCTGGCTCTACGACCACCGCGAACACCGCGTCATCTACGTCAGCCCGGGCTACCAGCGCCTCTGGGGCCGCTCCACCGAAGACCTCTACCGACGCAGCTCCGATTACCTTGAAGGCATCCACCCGGAGGATCGCCCCGCCGTCATCGATGCCCTGGCCCGCCAGGGCCAAGGCGAACCCACCGTCGCCGAATACCGCGTCGTGACGCCCGACGGCATCCAGCGCTGGATCCTCGATCGCTCGTTTCCCGTACCGGGTCCCGATGGTCGCCCCTTCCGCTCCGCCGGCGTTGCGCGCGATATCACCCAGCGGAAGCAGGCCGAGGAAGATCTCCGCATCTTCCGGACCGTCGCCGACGGGGCCAACTACGGCGTCGCCATCGCTTCCCCCAGCGGCCACATCCAATACGCCAATCAAACCTGGGCCCGCGATCATGGCTGGCAACTGGGTGAACTGCTCGGGCGCAATCTCGCGATGTTCCACCGGACCCAGGACATGCCGCGCGTCCGGCAACTGGTCCAGCGTGTCATCGAAAAAGGTGGATTCACCGCGGAGGAGGTCTGGCATGTCCGTCAGGATGGATCCGTCTTTCCCTCGCTCATGTCCTCCGCCCGCATCGACGATGCCAAAGGCAACCCCGCCTTCCTCGCCGCCACGGCGATCAACATCTCCGATCGCCTCCTCGGACAGCGCCGCCTCCAGCTCCGCAACGAGGTCCTCCGCCTCATCGCCGAAAACACGTCCGTCCCGGAGGTCCTCCAGTTCCTGTGCAAGGAAGTCGAGGCCATCCATCCCGGGTGTCTGTGTCACGTCATGCAGCGCGGTCCCGACGATCTCCTCCACGTCCTGGTGGGCCCACGCCTGACGCCCGAAATGCGGCAACGCATGGAACCCATGCCCGTCAGTCCCACGCACGGTTCGTGCGCCGCCGCTGTCTTTTCCAAGACCCCCGTCTTCAGCTCCGACACCGCCACCGAACCCTGCTGGGAATCCAAACGGGACCTCGCCCGCGAGTTCGGGATCGGTGCCTGCTGGTCCACGCCCATCCTCGACGGCGGCTCGATTTTCGGGACCTTCGCCATCGGATTTCCCACCTCCCGGACCCCCACCGACCTGGACCGCGGATTCGTGGAGGAATGCGCCCGCCTTGCCGGTCTCGCCGTCCAGCACCACGGCATCCAGCACGCCTTGATGGAAAGCTCGGCCCACTTCCGGACCCTCGCCGATTCCGGTCAGGCCCTCATCTGGACGACCAACGCCGAGGGTTCCTGCAACTACCTCAACAAGGTCTGGCTGCAATTCACCGGGCGAACCCTTGACCAGGAACTGGGCCTCGGCTGGCTCGACTCCGTCCACCCCGATGACCGGGAACGCATCCGTCGCGAATCCGATCCCTTCATCGCCCGCCAAGAACGCTTCACCCTCCTCTACCGGGTCCGCCGCCACGACGGCGAATACCGTTCCATCGAGGTCTTCGCCACCCCTCGCCACAATGTCCGCGGCGATTTCCTCGGGTACATCGGCCATTGCCTCGACGTCACCGACCGTCTGGCCGCCGAACGGCAACTCAACCGATCCCAGCGCCTCGAAGCCATCGGACAGCTCGCCGGCGGCATCGCCCACGATCTCAACAACGCCCTCGCGCCCATCCTGATGACGTCCACGCTCCTGCGCCTCGACCATCCCGGCGCCGGGGACCTCATCGAGACGGTCGAGACCAGCGCGCGGCGCTGCGCCGACATGGTCAAGCAGCTCGTGACCTTCGCCAAAGGCGCCGAAGGCAAACGCCAACCCCTCGATCCCGCCGAAGTCACCCACGGCATCGAACGGATCATCCGCTCCACCTTCCCCCGGAACATCGACCTCCGCCTTCTGGTTCCCGCCGACGCCTGGCACGTCCTCGGCGATGCCACCCAGCTGCATCAGGTCCTCCTGAACCTGTGCGTGAATGCGCGGGACGCCATGCCCCAGGGCGGCCACCTCACCGTCCGGATCGAGAATGTCATGGTCGACGAAACCTTCGCCATGACCACGCCGGAGGCGCATCCCGGCCGATACCTGCTCATGGAAGTCGAGGACTCCGGCATGGGTATTCCTCCCGAGATCATCGATCGGATCTTCGAGCCCTTCTTCACCACCAAGGACCCGGACCGCGGCACAGGCCTCGGCCTTTCCACTGTGATTGGCATCATCAAGGGACACGGCGGATTCATCCGTGTCTATTCGCTGCCCGGCCATGGATCCCGGTTCAGCGTGTACCTGCCGGCCATCGCCGCCGATGACGTAGCTTCAGAAACCCAGAACCCTGCACTCGCACCCTCCGTCGATGGACGCGGGATGACCGTCCTCGTCGTGGACGACGATGCCAAAGTCCGTCAGGCCCTTTCCACGGTCCTCGCCAACCTGGGATTCAACGTGATCCCTGCGGCGGATGGCGCCGAAGCCCTGGTCATCGCGGCCGAGCGACGGACGGAGATCCGCCTCGTCATCACCGACGTCCACATGCCCCACCTCAACGGTGTCCAACTCACCCAGGCCCTGCGGCGCATGTGCCCGAAACTGCCCATCCTCGTGACCAGCGGAAATGTGGATGAACACGACGAACGGCAGCTCCGGGAGTTCGGGGTGGCTGCCATCCTGCCCAAGCCGTTCACCCAGGAAGTCCTCGTCACCGCGCTTGCGGCCGCCCTTCTGGGGCGCAATGCTGCCCTCGGGCTTCCCCCGCACTCGCCCCCGGCAAATCCCTGATATTCCCCAGCCATGCCCCGGATCCTCATCATCGACGACAACGCGGAACTCCTGCGCTCCACCTCCGCTGTCCTTCGCGCCCTCAAGCACGATGTCGCCACCGCACCGAACGGGGCCGAAGCCCTCAAGCGCACGGATCTGGACTCCTTCCAACTCGTCATCACCGACATCCTCATGCCGGAGAAGGAAGGCTTCGAGACGATCATGACCCTGCGCCAGAATCATCCCACGGTGAAGATCATCGCCGTCTCCGGCGGCGGCTACATTGATGCCAAGCAATACCTGGAGAGTGCCCAGATGCTGGGCGCGCATCTGACCCTGGAAAAGCCCTTCAGCGGACTGGAGCTCTCGGTCGCCATCGACAAGGTCCTCGGCGCTCAGGCGAAGGGGTAACTGGCAACTGGAAACTCCCATTGAAGGCCGGGTGCCCCCACCCGGCACGTCCCTCGCCCCACACGCCCTCCGTTACGCCGGAGGCGTTGCAGCCGATAGCCCCGGGTTGGCGCGACCGCGCCTACCCGGGGTCTTGCGTGTGGAGGAGCTCGCATACCGAAGGCGCTGCGAAGATCCCCGCTCCCTCCTGCAACCCCTCCAGGGTTGGTGATCCCTTCCGTCGTTTCCCGGGGTGCGCTTCGCGACCCCGCTTCAACGCCTCCGGCGTACGGAACTGGCAACTCCCTGTGAAGGCCGGGTGCCCCCACCCGGCGCATCCCTCGCCCCGCCGCGTGAGGGCACGCGGCCTACACGGCATCCGACCTCTGGCAACCCCCCCTTCAAAAAACCTGCTTCCCACCGCTAACGGATCCGCTCCTTTCTCATAGAAGGGGGTAGACCATGATTTGCTGCGATCTTCTCCGACCCCTGGCCTGCGCCCTGGCAATCGGCCTGGCGTCCATCGGCCTCACCGCCGCATCACCGGTCTCGACCGGCTTCACTTATCAAGGTCGCCTGGGCGACTCCGGGGCACCCGTCACCGGCAACTTCGAATTCCGCTTCCGCCTCCTCGACGCCGCCGCCGAGGGCCTCCAGGTCGGCCCCATCCTCACCAACACCCCGGTCTCCGTCACCGAAGGCGTGTTCCACACCACCCTCGATTT
>JAIXZE010000058.1 GCA_027489875.1 Verrucomicrobiales bacterium | reverse complement strand
TCGGTGGACAACTTCGGGACGATCCGGACCGAGGCCGGGGTGTTTGTGGAGTCGGATGGGACGGGAAGGAGATTCCGGCAATTGGGTGGAAGCATGGAGGCGGTGATGGGTTGGAGCGGTGGTGCCTTCGATTTCGTGGACGGGTTGATTGGAGGATTCCTGATGGCGAGGGACAGCAGTGTGGCGGTGGAGGGAACGGCGGATCCTGGATCGGTGCTGATCGTGAACGGGGCGGGAGCGCGGCTGTCGGGACACATTCCTGAGGGAGTGGAGATCTGGGTGCGTGGGTCGAACTACGGAGGGCACACGACGGTGACGGTGGAGGATGGGACGCTGAATGACGGGCGTATACGTCTGGAAGCCGCGGATCAGGGATTCACCTGCAACCTCGCGCTGGCTGGGGTGCTGACGAACGGTCCGACCGGTGTGATCGACAGCCAGGTGGGATCCGGAGGAGATCGGGTGATCAGCGGGACCTTGGTCAACCGAGGCCTGTTGGATGCGACGCCGTTCTTCATCACCTATTATGGGACGTATGAAGTCGCCGGTGGCCGGGCCGTGGGGGCGGTCAACTTCTTCCATGTGACCGTCCGCCAAACCGCATCGCCGGCGCAGCCCAACACGCTGCGTCTGCTGGGCGATTCAACCCTGCTGACGGACAACCTTGCGAATGTGGAGTTGTGGGTGAATGGCAGTGGTCCTGGCGGTACCGCCACCTTGTCGGTTGTCGATGGAGCGGTGAATCGAGGAACCCTCCGGGCGGAGTCCACGGACGGGGGATATGTGAGTCAGATCATCAGCGCTGGAACCCTCCGCAACGCCCCAGCAGGCCAGATCCGGTTTGCAGCAGGGGCGGGTGGACCGCGCTCGTTCACGGGTCAATTCCTGAACTCAGGAGTGGTGACTGTGGACCCTGGGATGCAGGTGACGATGGTTGGGCCTACCTTCGACAATCTGGCTGGCGGACTCGTGACTGGCCAAGGCAGCTACGATGTCACCTTCACCCTGTTTCGAAACGCTGGCGTGCTCAGCCCTGCCGGCGGGAATCTGACATTCGTTGGAAATGTGCACATGGAGACCGGTGGGGTGCTCGAGTTGGCGGTATCAGGTCCATTGGCATCCCTGGAGCATGAACAGGTCTTCGTGAACGGGCTTGCGAACCTGCGGGGTAACCTCCGGATTCAGCTGGCCCCTTCGTATCATCCGCCGGCAGGCACGGAGTTCCTCCTGCTCTCGGCAGCGCATCGCTTCGGAAACTTCCTGACGGTGGAACATCCGGGAACGTCCACGGCCATGAGTGCGCTGTACGACAGCACGAGCGTCCGGTTGCTTGTCGACAATGGCGCTCCGATTGCCGTGGAGGACACGATCGAACGGAAGCGCGGTGCAGGGATCAAGATCCGGCCATCCCGGTTGCTCCTCAACGACCAGGATCCCGAAGGACAGGCCCTGACCGTGGTGTCCGTGGGCGCCAGCAGCGCCTCCGGAGGATCTGTCGTGATGGAAGAGGGATGGATCATCTACTCGCCCCGGCCGGGAGCGCCCCTCTTTGACTCGTTCACGTACGTGGTTCGGGATTCGGCCGGCGCTGAAACCCCGGGTCAGGTCACGATTGTCGAAGCCGGCGTGGACGGACAACCCAGCCGCAACATCTCCGGAATCTCCGTTCCTGAAGGAGGGCCCGTGGTCGTTCGTGGACATGGAATCCCAGGCCGCACCTACCGTGTGGATGTGAAGAGTCAACTCTCGGATCCGGACTGGCAGTCGTTGGGCTCCATTCAGGTGGGGCCGGACGGCACGTGGAACCTTCCCGACGAGTCGGCTTCCGCCCACGAAACCCGCTTTTACCGCACTGTGGAGCTCTGAACACATCGAACCCTTACCCATATGAACCGATTCATTGTTGGCGGAACCCTTGTCCTGGGGCTCCTCCGTTGTGCGAATGCCCAGCTCTTCGAAGTGCCGAGCCTGAACGCTCCCGTTCCCGATGGGGACTCCTCGGGTCTGGTGTCCACGGTGGAGGTCAGCGGCATCGGTTTGAGCCCGTTCCGGGTTGAGGTCCAACTGTCGCTGCTGGGAGTGGGAGACGGCGGCTACACGGGGGATCTCTACGTCACATTGCAGCATCACAGCGGATTCTCGGTGCTGTTGAACCGCCCGGGCTCACGCGGGGAACGTCCGGGTGGCTACGGAGATGTCAGCGGAATGAACGTGGTCTTCTCGGACCTGGCTCCAGCAGACATTCATGACTACCGCGTGGCACTTTCAGGATCCCACACCATTCCTGTCGACGGCCTCTTGACGGGTGTCTGGCAACCCGATGGTCGGAATGTGGATCCAGGCTCCGCCGTGTGGGAAGCCCCGCGGACAGCCCTGCTGGATCAGTTCTCAGGCATGGACCCGAACGGGTCCTGGAACCTCTTTGTCGCGGATCTCTCCACTGGCGGGGAGTTTGAACTGCGTTCGTGGGCGGTCGAGATCACGCCGGTTCCGGAGCCGGGCCTTTTCGCCTTTGCCGGCGGGATGGGCCTGCTGGTCTGGGCGGCCATGGGAAGGGGCAACCGGTCCCTGCTGAAGCTCTGGAGGTAGTGAACGCCTCCACGGGAATGGCCGTCTCTCCGTCATCCAACGCTACGGATGCTGCCTCAGCGTTTTCGAGCGATGGAGAAGCGCACGGATTTTGGTGCTCGTGGGCGAAGGTGATCTGTCGCCCCTGACCTGCTTTCTGCCGGCCCTCCGGGCCTGTTGTCGCGGCTTGGGGACCGGGTTGCGTGGTCCCGTGGATTGCCTCACCCGTCGTCGAAGGGAGGTTGGATGGGCTCGCAGGCTTCCCAGCAGATGGGTTCGTCGGGTTCGGGGTCGGGGCCGGGATCCTCGGGGGCGAAGTTTGAGACCGCCCCCATTGAAAACAGAAGCGGGGTGGCGATGTCCTCATCGCCCTTGCATAGGGTCTCGAAGGGCAACGAGGACGTTGCCACCCCGTCTGAGGCAGGGGGCAGCGACTCGGCGATGGTGTCGAACCCCGGGAGAAGCTCGTACGGGTCTTCGAGGAAATCTCCGAATCGATTTACGTAGCCCTCCCATATTCCTGGAGGGAGTTCGGTCGTGAGGCGGTGGACGAATTCGCGCTCTCGGCGAAGGCGGACGAGGCGGCGACGGCGGTAGGGGTACTTCCTGGCGAGCTCTAGGAGGACGGTGGCAGCCCGCGCAATCTCGGAATCCGGATGGGCGATGAGGGACTGGAGTCGGGTCTGGTTCTTGGGCGAGATGTGGGATTGGTGGAGCATCCCGCCGAGTTCTTCCAGGAGGTCGATCTTCTCGCGGACAGCGGATGGGAGGCGGGCGCAGTCCTGGCAGACGCAGGTCCGATGTCCCTCGCCGCTGAAGCGTTCGTTGGCACGGACCCGTTGGCAGATTCTACAGAAGTGACCCATCGACGCGGGGGAGATTCAGGACTTCCGATTCAAGTTTGAAGCTTTTGCCTTCTGGAAAGCTCACGCGAAGAACCGACCCTCTACGGAAAGGGTGTTTTGCAGCAATGAACGGGCGGTCTTCATTGCATGCGCCGGGTGAGGGCACCCGGCCTTCAGCCTTGACCCATTGAAGGCCGCGTGCCCCCACGCGGCGCATCCCCAATCCCGCTGAGGGAGGGGCGACGAGGACGTCGCCGCCCCGTTGGATTGGTTCAGTGGGCGGGGTTGAGTCTTGAGGCAGGTTGATCGTGGCACCTTCACCGGCCACCGAAGGGCGGGGGGCCGCCGCCACCGCCCATGCGGCGCAGCTCGGCGCGGGGAGCGGTGCGGGTGCCGTTGAGCTCTCCCGCGATGTTGTCGTGGCGGAGCTGGATCCAGCTGGAGAGGGGGGTGGTGTTCTGGGGGGTCATGGGACTCATGGGACCCATGGGACGAATGGGGCGGTTCGGATCGGGCGGTCCCATGGGTCCCATAGGTCCCATCCGTCCCATGTTCCTCGCGGGCTCCGCTTTCACAAACGGCTCCACGGCGGCCTGGACCTGCTGGAAATCCTTCAGGAGGGCGTTGGTGGAGCAGGCTCCGGACTGGAGCTCGGCGAGGATGCTGCGGTAGCGGGCGGCGAAAGGCGGATGGGCGAAGATGCGGTCGAGGAAGGGATTGGATTGGGTGTACGGGGTCAGGATGGAGAAGGCGGCCTGGGCGTCCTCGGGACCTGCTCCGGGATGACGGCCAAAGGCTTCGTTGAGATCCCAGGGCAGGAATCGGAGGCGGCCGTCGCGGGAGTCGAGGAACAGGTAGTAATTATGCCCGTTCCCGATCATGGAGTCGTAGCTGGAGAGCCACGCGGTGACGGCGACGAAACGGAGGAGGGCGTCGGGGTCGAGGGCATGGGTGACGGCGTCGGGGAAGTGGGCGGCGTCGGCTTGGTGGATCGCCTGGAGGCGCTGGATGAACTGTGCGGTGTCCTGGGCGCGGACCTTGGATCGGGGTTCGTAGCGGTTGGTGTAATCGGACCAGCGGGAGCCGAGGTATTCCAGGCCCCGGGTGCGCTCGGGCTTGACCAGGAGCCCCTTGCTGGTGCCGAGGCGCTGCTTGAGGAAGTCGCCTTCGATGGGTTCGATGATCGTGTAGAGTCCGAGGTATTCGCGGGTGGGGGCGTCGTCGAGCGTGAGCCAGACGCGGGCGTAGGCGGTTCGGGGAGCGGGAACGCCGGCGCGGTTGAAGGCGGCGTAGGCAAGGGTTTCGCGGAGCTGGGAGGGATCGTTGACGTTGTTGTTGAGGAAGAGTTCTTCCAGGCCGGCGAGGGTGCGGTCGGGCACGTGGCGGTCGAAATCGAGCTTGAAGGGGCGTTTGTGGGAATTCCGGGAACCGTTGAAGGAGCTGTTGCCCTTGAACCGGACGCCGACGTTGGTGAACCGGACGCCGGCGACCTCAACAACACCGGTCGTCCACGGGAACTCAAACCCGCCCGGTGGGAGGAGACGGGGACCGGGCG
>JAIXZE010000108.1 GCA_027489875.1 Verrucomicrobiales bacterium | reverse complement strand
GGCACGCGTGGAAGTGCCCGCCTGTGATGTTGTCTTCGTCGGCTACGGCATCACGGCTCCGGAATACGGGTGGGACGACTACAAGGGCGTGGATGTCCGTGGCAAGACGGTGGTGATGCTCGTGGGGGATCCGCCGGTCCGTGATCCGAAGAAGCCGGCTCAGCTGGATGCGCGGATGTTCGGTGGCCGGGCAATGACTTACTATGGGCGATGGACGTACAAGTATGAGGAAGCGGCGAGGCGGGGTGCGTCCGCGGCGTTGCTCGTCCATGAGACCCAGTCGGCTGCGTATCCATGGTTCGTGGTGGTGAATTCATGGGGACGGGAGCGCTTTGATCTCGCCGATGATCCGGATGCAAAGACCTCGATCGCTGGTTGGCTGAGCCTGGAGGTTGCGAAGGAATGGTTCGGGCTGAATGGCTTTTCCTACGATTCTGCATTGGAGCGAGCCGTCCGAAGGGACTTCCAGCCGGTGACGCTGCGGCAGCGTTTCGAAGCGACCTGCAGCCAGGCATTGCGACCGGTCAGATCGCGTAATGTGCTGGGCATGCTGCCGGGTTCCGATCCGATCTCATCGCAGGAGTGCGTGGTCTATTCCGCGCATTGGGATCACCTCGGGCGGGATCTGAAGCGCGACGGGGATCAGGTTTTCAATGGGGCTGCGGACAATGCGGTGGGCGTTGCCGGATTGCTGGAATTGGCGCGCGCGTTTGGGGCGGCACCCAAGGCCCCGCGGCGGACGGTGCTTTTCCTTGCGCCGACGGCGGAAGAGCAGGGGTTGCTGGGGGCGAAGTACTACGTGCAGCATCCGTCCCGTCCATTGGCGGCGACAGTCGCGAATCTCAACATGGATGGCCTCAACACGTGGGGGCGCACGCGGGATATCCGTCAGGTGGGTGACGGGCATTCCTCCCTGGACCAACTGCTTCGGGACTCGGCGAAGAAGTTTCAGCGGAAGGTGCTGCCCGATCCGAATCCCGAGCGTGGGATGTTTTATCGGAGCGACCATTTCGAGTTCATGCGGGGTGGCGTTCCTGCGCTCTACCTCAAATCGGGCTCCGACTACATCGATCATCCCGCGGGCTACGGGGAGAAGCGGGTTACGGAGTACATCGAGAACGACTATCACAAGGTTTCGGATGAGGTGAAGGAGGGCTGGGATTTGCGCGGTGCGGCAGACGATCTCGCGCTGCTGGCTGAGATTGGTTGGCACCTGGCGGATGGGAAGGATTGGCCGCAGTGGAAGTCTTCGAGTGAGTTCCGTACCCGAACCCGACGGGGGACAGGCGGCAGCACTCGGCGATGACATTCACGCCCACGGAGACCGATCCCCATGCCACTCGTCGAAATCCAGAACCTGCAACTCGATCTGACGGTCGAAGCGGGACGGGTGCGCGTGCTGGACGGCGTGGATCTGAGCATCGAGCAGGGAACCGTTCATGCTTTGGTGGGCGAGAGTGGCAGTGGAAAATCGCTGACGGCGATGTCGCTGGCCCGGTTGTTGCCGGAAGGCTTCGCGCAGCGTGCGGGAGGACGGGTTCTGGTCGATGGGCGGGACGTCTTCGCGCTGGATGCGGGTGCGTTGCGGCAGGTGCGTGGTGGGATCGTGAGCTATGTCTTTCAGGAACCGGCAACCGCGCTGAACCCGGTGATGCGCGTGGGCGATCAGATCCTGGAGTCCTTGCGACTCCATCAGCCGGACCGGGCGACGCGAGCGGAAGTCGAGGCGTGGTTGCGGCGTGTCGGGATTCCTGCCCCGGAAGTGCGTGCGCGTCAGTATCCGCAGGAGCTTTCGGGTGGGATGCAACAGCGGGTGATGATCGCGATGGCCTTGGCTCCGCGTCCCCGGCTTTTGGTGGCGGACGAGCCCACGACGGCATTGGATGTAACGATTCAGGCGCAGATCCTGGACCTCTTGATGGACCTCCGTCGCGAGTTGGGGATGACCATCCTTCTGATCACGCACAATCTCGGAGTGGTCGCGGAGATCGCGGATGACCTCTCGGTGATGTACGCGGGGCAGGTGGTGGAGACTGGACCCGCCGCGACAGTCATGACGGATCCAGCGCATCCTTACACAAAGGCGTTGCTGGCCTCGGTGCCCCGCCTGGGCGCGGGGAATCAGTTGCTGGCGACGATCCCCGGGGCGGTGCCTCCGGCGGGCAGGCCGCCGACGGGCTGTCGCTTTCATCCACGATGTCCGGTCGCTGCATCGCCATGTGGGGTGGAAGTTCCGATTCCGCGGTCGATGGGTGGGGGGCGCGTGGTCCGATGTCCTTTCGCGGTTGTTGGCGCGGTTGCAGGAAAGGGGGCGGCATGAACCTGCTCGAAGTGGAGGAGTTGAAGGTTCACTTCCCGGTTCGTCCTGACTGGAGAGGAAGACCCACTGCCCACGTGCGTGCGGTGGATGGGTTGAATCTGTCGATCCGCAAAGGGGAGACCGTGGGGCTTGTTGGTGAAAGCGGTTGCGGGAAGAGCACGTTGGGGCGGGCGATTGTCCGGTTGGAGACTCCAACCCAGGGCAGCGTCCGGTTTGAGGGACGCGACCTTGCCACGTTGCAGGGGGCGGAGCTGCGTCGTGCGCGTCGTCGGCTGCAGATGGTGTTTCAGGATCCGTTTGGGTCTTTGGATCCGCGGTGGACCATCGAAGAGATCGTGGAAGAAGGACTGCGCCTCCACGAGCCGACACTGACCCAGGCCACGCGGCGTGAGCGTGTCGCGGCGCTGTTGCGGGATGTGGGACTCGATCCCTCCTTGGCGGCGCGTTACCCGCATGAGTTCAGCGGTGGGCAGCGGCAGCGGATTGGAATCGCACGTGCGCTGGCGGTGGAACCCAGCCTGATCGTGTGTGATGAAGTGGTGAGTGCGCTGGACGTGTCGGTCCAGGCGCAGGTGGTGAACCTTCTTGCCGAATTGCAGCGGAGTCGTGGGGTGGCCTTCCTGTTCATCGCGCATGATCTGGCGGTGGTCGAGCACCTCAGCGAGCGGATCCTGGTGATGTATCTCGGGCGCGTGGTCGAGGCCGGGACGGCGCGGCAGATTTGCCGCACACCGCAGCATCCGTATACGCAGGCGCTGATTTCTGCGGTGCCAAGCCTTGATCGCAACGCCGCGCCGATGCAGCGGATCCGCTTGCAGGGGGAAGTGCCATCGCCGCTCGCGCCGCCGACGGGCTGTCCTTTCCATCCCCGATGTCCGATGGCCCGCGAGCAATGCCGGGTGGAGGTGCCGCGTTTGAGGGTGCTTGGCGATGGACGGGAGGCGGCGTGCCACCTATTGGGATGACGGGGTGGGCGAGGGCCATGCGAGATTTCGCAACGCGCTTCTTGAATCTGCGGCCACCGTTTTTACAGTCCGCCTCTCTTGACCACGAGAAATGAGTGAACCATCCATGGTCCCTTCCGCCGGCAGCGTGCCGGAATGGGACATCGCGGCGGCACGGACCCTCTACAACGTCGATCGTTGGGGAGCGGGATACTTCGACATCAATGCTGCGGGCCATGTGGTGGCGAAACCGTTGCAGAATGGCGTCGAAGTCGACCTGATGTCCCTGGTGGACGAAGCAAAGGCGCGGGGTGTGAAGTTCCCGTTGCTGATCCGATTCCAGGACATCTTGCGGCACCGGGTGATTGCGTTGAACGAAGCCTTCCGGGCCTCGATCGCGGAATTCAGTTACCGCGGCATCTACCGGGGCGTGTTTCCGATCAAGGTGAACCAGCTTCGGGAGGTGGTGGAGGAGATCCTGGACGCAGGAAAGCCGTACGCGTTCGGGTTGGAGGTCGGCAGCAAGCCGGAGCTTTACGCGGGCATGGCGCTGCAGGATCAGCCGGGCAGCCTCATCATCTGCAACGGCTACAAGGATACCTCGTTCATCAAGCTCGCGTTGCAGGGCATCAAGCTCGGCAAGCGCGTGATCATGGTGGTCGAGAAGCTGGAGGAGTTGCGGCAGATCATCACCGTCTCCCGTCAGGTGGGTGTGGAGCCGATGATCGGCATCCGCGCACGCCTCATGAGCAAGGGAGCGGGGAAGTGGGCCGAGAGTGGCGGAGAAAACGCGAAGTTCGGCCTGAGCACGTCCGATCTTCTGGCGGCCACGCAGATGATGAAGGACGAGGGGCTGACCCATTGCTTCAAGCTCCTTCATTTCCACATCGGTTCGCAGGTTCCGGACATCCTCACCGTGAAGAAGGCGGTGCAGGAAGCCGCCCGGTTTTACGCCAAGCTCCACAAGATGGGTTTTCCCGTGGAGTTCATGGACGTCGGAGGGGGGCTGGGTGTGGATTACGACGGATCGCGTTCTGCGTTTGATTCGTCCACGAACTACTCGTTGCAGGAGTATACCAACGACATCGTTTATTACCTCGCGGACGTGTGCAACGCCGAGGGCGTGCCACATCCTGACATCGTCTCTGAATCAGGGCGGGCGCTGGTGGCGCATCACTCGGTGCTGTTGGTCGAGGTTTTCGGGTCGATCGACAAGACCCGGCAGGAAGCGAAGTTCACGTATGGTCCCGGCGATCACCGCTTGGTCCGCGAGTTGACGGACATCCGGGACAATCTCCAACGTCTGAACAAGCGGGAGGCGTGGCACGATGCGCAGGAACGCAAGGAAGACGCGCATCAGATGTTTACGCTCGGCATGTTGGAACTGCCGGACAAGGCGAAGATCGAGTCGCTTTACTGGGACATCAGTCGTGAGGTGGTGGAGAGTTTCCGTGGGCAGGCGTACATCCCGGATGAGATCAAGCATCTGGAGGACGCACTCGGGGACCAGTACCTGTGCAATTTCAGCGTGTTCCAGTCGTTGCTGGATCACTGGGCGCTGGGGCAGTTGTTCCCGATCATGCCGGTGCATCGGTTGGAGGAACGGCCGACGCGCGAGACCACGCTGGTGGACATCACCTGCGACTCGGACGGTCAGATCAACAAGTTCGTCGATCTGCGCGATGTCCGGGACACACTGCCGGTGCACGCATTGCGTGGCGATGGCGTGCAGGAGCCGTACCTCCTGGGCTTCTTCCTGATGGGTGCCTATCAGGACATCATGGGCGACCTCCACAACCTGTTCGGGCGTGTGAACGAGGTGCACGTGTTCCTGGAGCCGGACGAACCCGCCGGGTATTACGTCGAGGAGGTCATCGAGGGCGATACCATCAGCGACTCACTCACCGAGGTGCAGTACGACGTGAACGAGTTGAAGCGCCAGATGAAGGCGCAGGTGGATGCCGCGATCAAATCCGACCGGCTGAAGCCCAGCGAGGCCATGCGCTTGCTGGACGACTACGAACGGGGATTGAAGGACTACACGTACCTGACGATTCACTGAGGGGGAGTCGCGGCCTCTACGCCGGAGGCGTTGGAGCCGATAGCCCCGGGTCGTGCGAAGCACGCACCCGGGGAATGGGGCGTCTCTTTTGGAATCCGCACCCCGGAGGGGTGCGAATATTCGGGAGGCTGCAACCCCTGCCAGGGTAGGTGCCCATCATGGCACTGGCGACCCGGGGTTGCTTCGCACCCCGGGCTAATCGCTGTAACGCCTCCGGCGTAGGTCCAGGCACCGCCAGTGTATCCTGGTTGAGGCGGCGGCGCTTGGGTCAGCGGATGAAAGCCCACGCCAATCCGGCGGCAGCGGCGGTCCCGAAGGCTGGGAGGATCGCACGCAGGAGGGCGCGGTCGCCGAGGGATCCGATGACGCCGGCCTTGAAGAAGAGGTTGGAGACGGAGGCGACCAGGATCGCCCGGCAACTTTCAGACTCGGAGATGGCTCCCTGTCGTGAGAGTTGCGCGGTGGAAAGCGTGATGGCGTCCATGTCCGTCAGGCCCGAGATCGCGGCAACGACGAGCAGGCCACGGTTGCCGTACCATTCGCGGGCGGCGGCGACGCCCAGGAGCACGCCTGCGTAGAGCACCGTGAAGAACAGGGCGGAGCGGAGTTCCGTCGGATTGGTCGGCGGTGGGAGGGCGGTGCCTTCACCCCGTTTGCGGAAGCCGAGCCAGCCGGCGAATCCGAGGAGGATCAGGAGCAGGGTGGCGAACGCAGGGACGTAAGTGGCGAGGTGCTCGCGATCCGCCGCTGCAACGAGGACAACCAACCGGGCAAAGACCACACCGGAGGCGAGCAGGATGACGACGGCGGCCAGCGGCGCGCTGGCAGGTTGCGCCCGGGTGAGTCGTGCGTGGGTGACGGAAGTCGCGGTGCTGGAAATCAGGCCACCGAGCAATCCCGCGGCGATGGCCCCGGCGCGGTCACCGATCCACTTGTGCAGCAGGTATCCCCCGAGGCTGAGTCCGGTGATGAGGACCACCATCCACCAGATCCGGTGGGGATTCAGGGCGTTGAACGGACCGTACGTGGCGTCTGGAACGATCGGAAGGATCACGAGGGCGATCACGACGAACTGCATGATGGCGCGGAAATCGTGATCACCGATGCGGCGTGCGAGGTCGTGGAGTTGGGGTTTGAGGTGGAGCAGCACCGCGGTGGCACCCGCGACGACCATGGCGAGCGGGCGGTGGCCGTCCGGGAGATAAGCGCCCACTCCGAACATCACGAGCATGGCGGACTCGGTGGTGATGCCGAAGTCGCCCTCGTTCTGTCGGGCTCGGAGGAGGTTTCCGGAAATGATGGCTGCGGCGAGCGCAAGGAGTCCGGCGGCCACCATCCAGCCGCCGAAGGGCACGGCCAGCCAGGCGCAGACCGTGCCGAAGACGGTCACCAAGGGGAACGTGCGGAATCCGGCGAGGACCGAGGCGGCGCGTTCGCGTTGGAGTCCGACGAGAAGGCCCAGCCCGAGGGCGAGGGCGAGGGTCTGGAAGGCGTCGTTCAAGGGAGTGCCTCAGTAGTCGTAGAGGCCGGGGTCGTGGGAATAGGCACTCCCGCCGCCGCGCCCCCCGGGGCCGTCGGCCTCCTGACCCTTGCCGAGCCAATCGCCGAGCTCATCACCCATGTCTTCCTCGATCTTCTCGGGATCCTCGCCGCGTTCGAGGCGTTTGAGCGCGGTTTCCATCCCCTTGGGAACCGTGCCGGGCGGCATGGCCTGTTGCATCTTCCGCAGCAGGTGGGCCATGTGGCGTGGGTTGTTCTCGTCGAGGTGGTCCATGTCCCGCTCGATCTCGTCCATCACACGTTCGACACGTGGGTCATCGAAGTCGGGCATCGGCGGTCCGCCCGCGTCGTCTGGGCCTCCCTGCGGAGACGTTGGCGCGGGTTCGGCGGCTCCCTTGATCATGGCGAACCGGCTGATTTCCTTGGTGAGCTTCCGGCTTCCGCAGGTTGGGCAGGTGGGCGAATGCGATGGATTCACCCGGCGGCTCAGGAAGTTGAAGATCTTCCGGCAACGCGGACAGGCGAACTCGTAGATCGGCATGCGGCGATTCTTGGGCCTGTGGCGGTGGGGTCAAGACGCCGGGTGGTGGCAATGGGGCGGCAGGGGGATATCCCAGTTGCCAGAACTGCCCGCCGCGTGGGGGCACGCGGCCTACACGGGGCAGGTTCCCGGTCGCCGGTTTCCAGTTCCCAGATCCCTTGGCTTGCCGCTTGTGTCGGGTCCGATCTCCGCGTAGAGGGCGTTGCATGTCGTGGAGGGCGGTGATGCTGGGGGTGCTGTGTGTCGTGGTGCTGGGGGCAGGATGCGCCACGGAGCCGGAGCGTTTTGCCAACGTTCCGGAGTCGCGCCTTGCCGCGCCTCCTCCTTCCACGCCCGCCCGGCCGTTGCCACCCGTCGTTGGGGGCGAGGCCGCCCTGGAAATCCGCCCGGTGGCGCCGGCGGATCCTCCGCCCCGTGTGGCGGTTGAAGATCCAGGACAAGCCGGACGGATCCCGTCCGCAGACCCCGTCGTGGCGACAGCCGAAGGCTCCGTGGAGGCCATCTCGAAGCCTGATCCGCAGGAAGGAGGTGGGGTGAAACCCCTGCGTGCGCCCGCTGGGGAGTGGTTGGATCTGGAGGAATGGTTGGTGGCGCGTGGTTGGTCCGCGCTTCACCCCGTGCCGCATGGGCGCGAGCTCCGGCAGGAATCAGACGGTGTCGGAGGAACGCTGGCGGTGATGGTGGGACAGAAGAAGTCGTGGTGGAACGGGACGCAGGTGTGGCTCGGATTCGAGCCGCGGTTGGAAAAGGGGCGGATAAAGGTTCATCGGTTGGATCTGGAATCACATTTCGAGGTGCTGATGTCCGCCGCCGCTCCGGTGTTGCTCCGGGATCGCAGCGTGATGATCGACGCTGGGCATGGCGGAAGGAATGCCGGAACACGCAGTATTGCGGGCAATCGGTTTGAGAAGGAGTTCACGCTCGATTGGGCGGAACGGTTGAGGGTGCTGCTCGAGGGGAAGGGGTGGCGGGTGGTGATGACACGAACGAACGACATCGATCTGGGATTGGCGGAACGCGTCGCGATGGCGGACGCCGCCGGGGTCGCCTTGTTCGTGAGCCTGCATTTCAATTCTGGCTTTCCGAATCGGGAGGCCGCCGGCGTCGAAACCTATACGGTCACCCCGCGTGGGATGGCGTCGCACGTGGTCCGCGACTATGCCGACGACCCCGGGCGCAGCTATCCGAACAACGCGCACGACACGGAGAACCTGAGGCTGGCCCTTGCGGTCCATCGATCGATGCTGGCAACGATGGGACAGACGGACCGGGGCGTACGACATGCGCGGTTCATGGAGGTGCTGCGGCAGCAGCGCCGGCCAGCGGTGCTCGTGGAAGGGGGATACCTTTCGAATCCTCAGGAAGCCGCGCGGATCCAGACGGAGGAATTCCGTCAGCGCCTGGCCGAGGCGGTTGCGGCAGGACTGAGGTGAGCATCACGGGCTGGCAGAATCCGCGTGAACCTTTTTCCGTGGTCGCCCGTCAGAGATTGTCCATGGACGTCGATCAAAGACCCGAGGACGCAGGTAACTTTCCGCAGCCAGCGTGTGTCTTGGCTCGCATGCGGACGGAACACAGGCGGCGGTCGGGGCTCGCGCACCAGGCCTTCACGCTCATCGAACTTCTGGTGGTGATCGCGATCATCGCGATCCTGGCTGGCATGCTTCTGCCGTCCCTTGCCCGGGCCAAGGATGCGGCGCGGCGGATTTCTTGCGTGAACAACATCCGGCAGCTGGGATTGGCGGTCCGGATGTACACGGATGACAACCGCGACCAGATGCCGGATCGCGTCATCACGAACCGGTGGCCGACATCGCTGAGGCAGTATTACAAGGATCTGCGCATCCTGCGGTGCCCGTCGGATCCGCCCAACATGAAGGCCCCGAACAGCGGGACAGGCTTTGGGATCTCCTCGAACACGCACCCGGCGGACTTCACCCCGCGGACGTACCTGATCAATGGGTGGAACGACTACTACAAGCGCTCCCTGTCCGTGGCGGAGATGAACTTCTTCCGGATCATGGGGGCAGGAGAGAAGTCGATGCGCGACAACCAGATCCTTGAGCCAACCGAGACCGTGCTCTTCGGGGAGAAGGAATCGGATTCGATGCACTTCCACATGGATTTCGACCAGTACGACGACATCCTCCAGTTGAACCAGAACCGTCATGCGAACTCGGTGAAGAGCGGCCGGGGAGGAGGCTCGAATTACGCCATGGCGGATGGCTCCGTGCGGTTCATGAAGTTTGGCCGGTCCCTGGCGCCATTGAACCTGTGGGCGATCTCGGAGGAGGCGCGGCAACTCGGGCTGACGATGCCGGAGTAGTGGGTGGCGGAAACCATGGAACCTATGAATCGCAAGCTTTGGATCGCGTTGGGTATCACGGTGGCGTTGGGCTTCTGTTATGTGGTCTTCAACACGGAGTGGCTGAAACCGGATCCCATCCAGATCCAGGCGCAGGTGCGTGAGGTTTCGGCGCGGGCCAGCCTGGAGCGACGTACGCCGACGCCGAAGGTCGTGTTCGACGAGTCGAAGTTGCCGAAGGATCCCGCCGAGCGGGAGAAGGCGATCAAGGAACTGCGGGCGGCCGCGCGTCGGGAGCGGACCTCTTCCGAAGCTGCCTCGGGAACACCGATGGCGACCGGGAAGTTCGAAGGCGTTTATCCGGTCGTGTTCGCGCTCGACGGCGAATACAAGCTGACCGCGATCCGCGTGATCGAGGACACGCCGTCACAGCCCGGGGGAGCTCCGTTGATCGTCTGGCAGGTGGACACCACCAGCAACTCCGTGCCAACGAAGGCGCTGATCTACGGCCGGACGCCGCGTGGAATGAAATTGAAGGATGAGCGCAACAAGCCGGCGAAGCTCCTTCCCGGGACCACCTACCGACTCGAGGTGAAGGCCGGGCGATACGAGGGGCGGACGACCTTCCAGACGAAGGAGACCGTGCCCGCCGAGGTGCAGTGACCGGCTCGGATCCTTCGTTTTGGCCGTTTGCGGGTAAGGAGGATGCTGACCTGCGATTCAGGGGCGGGAAGCGAAGGATTTCTGTCGAGCCCGGGAAGGATTGTTGTCAGAGTCCCCCAACACGCCCCCGCATGAACTGGCACGTCCGTCCCTGTCCATATCCTGTATGAACAAGCATTCCACCCCGGTGGCTTCGTCACGGGTTCTCTCCAAGCTTCAGATCCTGATCGTGGCGCCCTGGATTGCCGGCCTCATTGCCGCGCTCTGCGTGGCCGGTTGCAACAAGTCGACGGAAGGTGGTAGTGGCGGGGGTGGGGCGAGTTCGGGCGGCAAGAAGAAGGTCGCGTTCGTCAGCAACGGCGTGGCGTCGTTCTGGACCATTGCCGCCGCCGGGGTGAAGGCCGCCGGCGAAAAGGTCGGGGTTGAAACCGAGACCCTCATGCCCGTCGAAGGCATCAGCGACCAGAAGCGGATCATCGAAGATCTCCTGACCCGGGGCATCGATGGGATCGCCGTGAGCCCGATCGATCCCGTCAACCAGACCGAACTCCTGAACCGTGCGGCCAAGCGCACGCCGTTGGTCACGCACGACTCGGACGCTCCGGGCAGCGACCGCGCGGTCTACATAGGCATGGACAATTACGGCGCCGGCCGGTTGTGCGGCGATCTGGTGCGCGAGGCCATGCCCAAGGGGGGCACGGTGATGTTGTTCATCGGCCGTCTCGAACAGGACAACGCCAAGCGTCGTCGCCAGGGCGTCATTGATGCGATTCTCGGTCGGCCGTCGAACCCGACCAATTTCGACCCGCCCTCCGGCGTGATCGAAGGCAATGGATTCCGGATCCTGGGGACGCTCACCGACCAGTTTGATCGGGCGAAGGGCAAGGCCAACGCCGAGGACGCGCTGGCGAAGTATCCGGACCTGGGCTGCATGGTCGGACTGTTCGCCTACAATCCGCCGCTGTTGCTCGAAGCGCTGGCGCAGGCCAACAAGCTGGGGCAGGTGAAGGTGGTCGCCTTTGACGAGGACGACGCCACGCTGGCCGGCATCCAGAAGGGTTCGGTGCACGGCACCGTCGTCCAGAATCCCTACATGTACGGCTACAAGTCGGTCGAAGTGTTGGCCGAACTCGCCAAGGGCAATCAGGCGGTGATCCCGGCCAGCAAGTTCATCGACATTCCCGCCCGCCAGATCCGCAAGGCGGAGGTCGATGCGTTCTGGGCCGATCTCAAGGCCAAGACCGGGGCGAAGTGACGGGATGACACCGCCGCCGCTGCTGCTGCAGGCCACGGGCCTCATCAAGTCGTACCCGGGTGTCCGGGCGCTCAAGGGCGTCAGCCTGACGCTGCGGAGGGGCGAGGTCTTGGCGGTGATCGGCGAGAATGGAGCGGGCAAGAGCACGCTCATGAAGATCCTCGCCGGCGTGCAGCAGCCCGACGGCGGGTCGATCGCGGTGGACGGCCGTGAGGTTCGCCTCTCATCGGTGCTCGACGCACAGGCCTTGGGGATCGCCTTGATCCATCAGGAACTGAACCTGGCCGACAACCTGGATGTCGCGGCCAACATCTTCCTGGGCCGGGAACGGTTGAAGCGGGGGTTGATCGATACCCGCCGTCATCTGGAGGACGCCCGCGTGCATCTGGCGGCGGTGGGGTTGTCGGTGGATCCGGCGACGTCGGTGGGCACCCTCAGCCTGGGACAGCAACAGTTGGTCGAGATCGCCAAGGCCCTGTCAGTGGATGCGCGCGTGCTGATCTTCGACGAGCCGACCTCCAGTCTTTCGAGCAGCGAGGCGGCCAATCTCTTCCGCGTCATCGAAGAGCTCCGCTCGCGTGGGGTGGGTATCGTCTACATTTCGCACCGGCTGGGAGAGGTGAAGGCCCTCGCCGATCGCGTGGTGGTCCTGCGTGACGGCGAGAATGCGGGCGAGTTGCCGAAGTCCGGAATCGAGCACAACGCGATGGTCCGGATGATGGTCGGGCGCGATCTCTCCCAGTTCTACGCCCACGAACCGCATCCGCCCGGACCGGTGGCGCTGGAGGTGGACGGGTTGCGTACGGCGGCGCATCCGGAGCATCCCTTGTCCTTCCGGGTGCATGCCGGAGAGATCGTCGGGGTCGCGGGCCTGGTGGGGGCAGGGCGGACGGAGATGCTGGAGGCGCTCTTTGGGGTGACGCCTCCCGTGGCGGGCGTGGTGCGCGTGGCCGGGGTGGAGGTTCAGCCCGAATCCCCCCGCGATGCCATCCGTGCCGGGTTGGCCCTCGTGCCCGAGGATCGGAAACGACAGGGGGTGATCCTCCAGATGGCCGTACGGGAGAACGTCAGCCTTGCCGCCTTGCAGCGCGATTCGCGCCACGGATTTCTGGATCGCGTCCGCGAGGACGGCCTGGCCGCCGCGATGATCGGCAGTCTCCGGATCAAGACGCCGTCGGCCGAGCAGCCCGTCCAGTTCCTGTCGGGTGGAAACCAGCAGAAGGTCGTGTTGGGAAAATGGCTGGCGATGAAGCCCAAGGTCCTGCTGCTGGACGAGCCGACGCGTGGCATCGATGTCGGGGCCAAGCACGAGATCTACCGGTTGATGGAGGACCTGGCCCGGGAAGGTGTGGCGATCCTGTTTGTGTCGAGTGAACTGGAGGAAATCCTGGGATTGTCCGATCGGACGCTGGTGCTGCATGAAGGGCGCATCACGGGCGAGTTGTCCCGGAACGCCCTGAGCGAAGAGGCGGTCCTCCATCTGGCGACAGACACGGAGGCGTTGGCTTGAACGGTTGGTCGGAGAGACAGAACCCATGAGAAAGATCCTCGGCATCAGTGCGCTCCTGTTCGTGGTGTGCGTGGTCACGGCCTCGTTGAGCAACAGCTTCCTCAGTGCCTACAACCTCGAGAACCTGATCCGGCGCACGGCCCTGTTCGGCATCATCAGCATCGGCGTGGCCTTCGTCATCGTCACGGGTGGGATCGACCTATCGGTGGGATCGGTGGTCTGCCTCGTGGGCTGCGGGGTGCCGTGGCTGTTGACGACGCACGGGTGGTCCGTGCCGGCAGCATTGGCTGCGGCGGTGGTTGCCTCGCTCGGGATCGGACTTTTCCACGGGTTGATGATCACCCGACTGCGGTTGCCACCGTTCGTGGTCACGCTCTGCGGGTTGCTTCTCTACCGGGGCATTGCCCGAGGGTTCACGCGGGACCAGACGGTGGGGTTTGGATCGGAATACAAGGGCCTGCGGGCCATGGCCACGGGTGAGATCCCGATTCCGTTCGTGTCCGGATTCTCGCTGCCGGCGCCGTGGATCTTCCTGCTGGTGGTTGCGATCGTCGCGGCGGTGTTCCTCAACCGGACGGTGTTTGGTCGCCACCTGCTCGCGCTCGGCAGCAACGAACAGGCGGCACGCTACAGCGGGATCAAAACCGGTCGGATGACCGTGCTGGCCTATGTGATCAGTTCCGGTCTCGCGGGGTTGGGCGGTCTGCTCTTCGTGCTGGATGTGAACTCCGCACAACCGGTGGATTTCGGGAACTTCTACGAGCTGTATGCCATCGCCGCGGCCGTGCTCGGCGGATGCAGCCTTCGCGGGGGTGAGGGAACGATCGTCGGGGTGATCGTCGGCGCGGCGCTGATGCAGGTGTTGCGGAACATGATCACGCTGGTAACCACCCACAACAACATCGAGTTCGCGATCATCGGGGCGGTGATCCTGGCGGGGGTGACCGCGGATGAATTGGTCCGGCGGATGGCCGCGCGGAAGCGGGCGCGTCAGGAAGCCGCGGCCAATGCGGCCTGAGTTGCCAGTCGCCAGTGGCCAGATTCCAGAGAGCTCGGAGGCTGGGTGCCCTCACCCGGTGGTATCCGTGAAACGCCGGGTGAGGGCACCCGGCCTTCAGCGGGAGTTCCCAGTTGCCAGTCGCCAGATTCCAGAGGTCTGGGAGGTTGAAGGCCGGGTGCCCTCACGCGGCGGGATCCAAGAGACGCCGGGTGAGGGCACCCGGCCTTCAAAAGGGGAGAAGCATCACCATGAAGAAATCTGGGACGCGGTTTGGCAATTTCGTTGGCGGTGGGCTGTTCATCGTCGTCGGCGGGCTGTTCCTGTCCTTTCTCGTTTCCGGCGCAGTGGATGCAGTCCGCCTGCGTCTTCAGCCTCCAATCGCGTTCCGGGTCGTCAGCACGGAGATCGTGCCCGCTGATTCCGGGAAGAGTGGCTTTGATCTGGTCATCCGCTTCCAGCAACCGGGCCGTAGTGACGTCGAGCGGGTAGTGTTGAATCGCCTCGATTACCGTGACCTGACCGTCCTTCAGAAGACGCTCTCGCCGGGTAGTTCCGTGATCGGACGCCGGTCGCCTCCGAACTCGCCGACACGGCTGGATATCTGCGAAGGCTTCTGGAGACGGCTGCTGGGGTTATTCATCCTGGGGGGCTTCACACTGGTGTTTGTCCTGGTGGGAGCCCTTGTAGCGTTTGGCGCGCTTACGGGAAGGAAGTTGATCCCGTTAGGGTTCCTCCAGGATTTTAGATACCCGCTGTTCATCGCAGGGGCTCTCTTCCTGGGGTTCGGAAGCATTCCGGTGACCGCGATCGGCGTGATCCCTGTGGTGCGGTGGGCGCGCTCCTACCCGTGGGTCGCGACACCGGCGACGATCGAAATGTCCCGCGTCACGGTTTCCACCGGTTCCAAGGGAGGACGCAGCTACCATGCGGAAGTCCTCTACCGCTATTCATGGAACGGCACGTGGTATCGGTCGTCACGGATCAGAACCGGGGACTTCGGGTCGGAGACCGCAACCCGGATGTTCGTTGCCAACCATCCGGTGGGCAAGGCGGTGACCTGTCTCGTGAACGCCTCGGATCCATCCGAGGCCATGCTGGATCGGAAGCTCTCGGCCTGGATGCTGTTGAGCCTGCCGTTTTGTGTGTTTCCGTTCCTTGGCGTGTTCTTCCTGCGTGCGGGATGGAGGGC
>JAIXZE010000402.1 GCA_027489875.1 Verrucomicrobiales bacterium | reverse complement strand
TGGCGGAGGACCTGTCGGGCGACGTGGCGGACACCGTCGAAATCGGCGCAGAGCTTCCCGGTGGAGGCGGCGCGCGCCTTGGCCCCGAGGATCAGGTACTGCGAGGCGCGCGGGCTGGCACCCCAGCGGACGAATTCCTTGATGTAGGCCGGGGCGTCGGATTCGTCGGGGCGGGTCTTCGAGACAAGCTGGACGGCGTAGCGGATCACTTCGTCGCTGACCGGCATGGCGCGGACGAGCTTCTGGATTTCGAGGAGTTCGGGTCCGTTGACCACGGGTTGCAGGTCGGGGAGGTCGTTGCCGGTGGTGCTGCGCACGACTTGTTCCTCCTCGGCGCGCGTGGGGTAACCGGTGTTGATGCAGAACATGAAGCGGTCGGCCTGCGCTTCGGGGAGGACGTAGGTGCCCTCCTGTTCGATCGGGTTCTGGGTGGCGAAGACGTGGAACGGACGCGGGAGCGCGTAGGTCTTGGTGCCGACGGTGACCTGCCGTTCCTGCATGGTTTCGAGCATGGCCGCCTGAGTCTTGGGCGGCGTGCGGTTGATTTCGTCGGCGAGGACGAGGTTCGCGAAGACGGGGCCGGGGATGAAGACGGACTTGCGGCGACCGGTCTCGTGGTCTTCTTCGAGGACATCCGTGCCGGTGATGTCGCTGGGCATGAGGTCGGGCGTGAACTGGATCCGGGAGAAGCCCAGGTCGACCGCGCGGCCGAGGGATCGGATGAGGAGGGTCTTGGCGAGGCCCGGGACACCGGTGATGAGCGTGTGGCCGCCGGCGAAGAGGGTGAGCAGGACGTTCTCGATGACCTCGCGCTGGCCGATGATGGCGCGGCCGAGTTGGTCGACCATGGCCTGGCGCTGGGCGGTGAGGCGCTGGATGGCCTCGACCGGCACGGCGGGATCGGTTCCGGCTGCGGGACGGGACGGCAGGGCGGGAGGAGTGCTCATGCGGGGAACAAAGTCTGGGGGGCTTCGGCGAGGAATTCGACCTTGGAATCGTGGAGTAAATGAAAACCCCGGGTGGACCAACAGATCCCCGTGGGATGCAGGAAGAGACTCCCGAGGCGGGGGAAAGTTCCAAGATTTCTAGGGAGATTCCAGTGGCCAGTTCCCAGTTTCCAGAGCCATGGAACGGGGTGGCGACGTCCTCGTCGCCGTTCCAAAGCCTTTGCCTGGACAATGAAGACATCGCCGCGTGGGGGCACGCGGCCTTCAGGGGAGAGTTCCCAGATGCCAGTCGCCAGTTTCCAGTGGAATGCTGTTGGCTGCGGACGGAACGAAGACCCATCGGCGTACCGTGCTCGTGCCCCGAAGGGGCGACCGGTGAAGGGTGGAACCCCGGGGACCACGCCACACAACGTCCTCCGTGCCCTGAAAGGGCACACAGAACAGGGTGGGTGGGGTCATCGCTCGCCCCGTTGGGGCGAGGTGTCATGGGTGGGGTGTAACCCAGGGTTCCGCTCCGCTTCACCCTGGGCTATCGCCGTGCGCCGCGTTGCGGCGAGGGTGGGCGCGGGATGCCTGTCCGGGAGGTCACAACGCGCAGATCGATCAGTTCCGCAAACTGGATTCTGGCGACTGGGAACTTCCTTTGGACCGGCGGCGTGCGGTGAGGATTCCGAGGGTCGTCAGGGCACCCAGCGTGGCCGCCGTTGCCGTGGACGCTTCGGGAACGACGTTCCAACCGATGTAGCCAAGGGCACGGATGTCGGCCTGGGTGATCGGCGCGATGACTCCCGAGCTGAGGGTGGGATCCATCAGGCCAATGTAACTTCCGGTGAGGACATTGTCCTTCCAGTGGCTGGCCTGACGGCCGTCGCCGACGGCCACGCCGGTCGAGAAATTGTAGTCGGCGAAGAAGTCCGACCAGACGCTGGCGTCCTGCGGCAGGAGGCTGCGCGGGGTGAGGGTGAAGTCCGCGAGGCTGGTGGGTTGGTCGAGATTCCGGAACCGGAAGAGATCGAGGGTGAACGGCGCGATGGCTGCGGTCTGGCCATTGCCGACGAGGGCGTCGACCCGGTCGACGGTGGAGAGGAAGCCGAGGGCATGGCCGATCTCGTGGGCGGCGACGGATTCGAAGTCGACCGTGCCGGAAGTGACCCCATCGCTGTTGTTGTAGTCGAAGGTGAAGTTCGAGTTGAACTCGATGGTGGCGTCGGTGGCACCAAAGAGGGTGTCGAGGGCAGTGGCATTGTAACCGAGGGCCTTGAAGTTGGCCTTGGAGCCGAGGATGACGGGTTGGCCACCGGAGGTGAAAAAGGAGAACCCGGAGGGGAGGTAGGCGCTGAACTGGGCGGCGGTGGGGAGGAAGGCGAGGGCGGGTTCGGTGGGGCCGGCATCGGCGATCATCAACCCCCGGACATTGTTGAAGGAGTCGAACAGTTCAACGGACGACGCCTGACCGAGGACGCCGGCGTTGGCGATCGAAATGAGGTTGGCGCTGATGGTGACGGTGACGGGGTCCGAGAAGAGGGCTTCCCACTGGACGGCGGCTCGGTTGAAGGCGGCGAGGGCCTGGGGATTGGAGGAGAGCGCGCTGCCGGGATTGATGACGATGTCCAACGCGAACGCCGGAGTTGCCGTCAGGGCGGAAGCGATGGCGGCACACCAAAGGAGACGTGGGAACCTGCCCGGGGGAAGCATGGGGGAAGTTCGAAGATATCAGCTTCAAGTTTCAAGCCGGGAGGTGAGATGCCAGTTCCCAGGGGCGCATCTTGACACTGCCCCCGTTTGAGAATTGGAACGGGGCGGCGATGTCCTCATCGCCTTGGGAATTGCTTCGGAACGGCGACGAGGACGTCGCCACCCCGTTCCATGCGGGGG
>JAIXZE010000059.1 GCA_027489875.1 Verrucomicrobiales bacterium | reverse complement strand
GTTCTGTAACCTCCGCCGGGGAAAGGCCATCCGGGATGGCGAACTGCACCGAGCCGCCAGCCTCTGCGGTCTGGATGATGGTGCGCCCGTTGCTGACGGAGCTCTGGAACTGCCCGACCAGAATGGCCTCGATCACCGCCTTGGCGGTGGTAGCGGACCGGGTCGCTTGCAGCTGGGCGGCCTGGATGAACGTCGTGAGGCTGATGGCCACACACGAGGGGGGACGTCAAAGGGGCCGACGGAAGGCGGTCGGCACTGGGCCGAGAAATCCGGATTACTTGGGAACGAACTCTCGGGCCAAGCGCTGGCCTTCGGCGCGTTGAGCAGGGGTTAGGTTCTTCTCGATTCTAGTGATATTCTTCTGCGCAAGCTCATCGCCTTTCGAGCCAGAGAGCAAAAGCCATTTGTAAGCCTGCACCTCGTCCTTGGGAACGCCACGCCCGTTTGCGTACATCACGCCAAGATCGAGTTGAGCGGTACCATTCCCCTGATCAGCGGCCTTGCGGTACCACTTCACCGCTTCGGATTCATCCTTGGGAACACCTAGCCCTTTTTCGTACGCCAGTCCGAAGTTGTATTGAGCAGCGGCATTCCCCTGATCAGCGGCTTTGCGGAACCACTTCACGGCTTCTGCTTCGTCTTTGGGTACACCATTCCCCTCGGCGTACATAAAACCAAGATTGAGCTGAGCGCTCGCGAATCCCTGATCAGCGGCCTTGCGGAACCACTTCACCGCTTCTGCCGCGTCCTTGGGAGCACCTCGCCCTTCGACGTACATCACTCCAAGATTGTGTTGAGCGCTAGCGAACCCCTGATCAGCGGCCTTGCGGTACCACTTCACCGCTTCGGATTCATCCTTGGGAACACCTAGCCCGTTTTCGTACATCCCTCCAAGAACGTCTTGAGACATAGCGAACCCCTGATCAGAGGCCTTGCGGAACCACTTCATGGCTTCTGCTTCGTCCTTGGGAACACCTCGCCCTGCGCCGTACATCACTCCAAGACTGTGTTGAGCGGCGTCAACCCCCTGATCAGCGGCCTTGCGGAACCACTTCACGGCTTCTGTTTCGTCCTTGGAAATGCCACGCCCGCTTTCGTACATCGCTCCAAGATTGTGTTGAGCGCTAGCGAACCCCTGATCAGAGGCCTTGCGGTACCACTTCACCGCTTCTGCTGCGTTCTCGGGGACACCTTCCCCTTTGGAGTACATCACTCCAACCTTGAATTGCGACTCCGCGTCGCCCTTCTCAGCCATTCTGGTTAGTTTGGATATGCCTGTACCATCGGAGGTATCTTCGGATTGCTTGCAGGACAGGCTAGTCAGGGACAGGACCAGCAAAATCTTCACCAAAGACCGCTTCATCAAAGAAAACTATGGTCTGGGACCTGTCCCTTCAACTGAAACCTCATGTCCGGCAGCGCTCGCCAACTTCGTCACCAACCCCACCATGATCACCTGCAATTCGCAGTCCAGGTAATGGTTGTCCTCGTGGCGCTGATGCCAGCGATACCGCACGTGCCCTCGGATGTCCCGCTCCTCGACGCGATGCTCGGCTGAGAGCTGCTTCAGGTAGTCTCGCCCGACATCCCTGGGCACGGACCAACCCGGGAAGGTCCCGGTGAGGTACTCGAACAGCAGGTCCTTCATTCCGTTCGACGAGAAGCGGTAGAGCGGGAGCAGCTTTCCGCGTCCGGCCATGGCGGTCCCGGCGGCCGGGTCCACCCGGGTCTTGTCCCACAGGCTGCGGAAGGTCTTGTTCGTCCTGGGATCGCGGCGGAGGAAGAAGTCGGCGGCGTCGCCCTTGGTCGGCTTCCAGCCGGTTTTCCGGCAGAACCGGTACACGTCCGATGCCTTGAATCCAGAGTCGATCAGGCAGTTCGACGCCGGGACGTTCTGGTGCTGGGCGATGGCCTCCAGCTCGATCTGAGAGTTGCACCGGCCGTAGGTGACGAGTCGGGTCTGGCCTCCTGGGCCGAAAGCGCGGACGACGTAGTAGTAGTGCTCGCCGCCCTTCGCCTGGCGATCGACACCCATAAAACGGCACAGCTCGTCGGGCCAGGTCTCGCCGAAGCGGTACTCCCCCCGGCGCTCCAGAAGGAACTCGAAGTCCTCGATCTCGCCCAGTTCGTCGCGCCACGGCTCGCCGAGGGACTCGTTCACGAAGGTCTTCATCGGGGAGACATCCCCGCTCTTCGCCGCCGCCCGGGCACGGAGGAATTCCTCGACCAGAGACCGCCACCGGACCCACCAGGGCAACAGCGCGTTCCACTTGAACGAGACGCGATGCCGCGGGGCGTGGGGATTCATGGCCACATACCGGCCGCCCCGCGCGAGCGCCTGCCGCTCCGCAGGGGTGTCCCGGATGGCGTGCCCGCAGGCCTTGCACTCGTATCGGATTGAAGCCGTCAGCCGGTCGAAATCCCACTGGCCGGCCGGGCGCGTGGTCTCGTTGGTGTCCCACTTGAGCTGTTCCCAAACGAGCGGTTGGAGCGCAGCGCACTTCGGGCACGTGATGTGGAACACCCGCTGGTCCCCGGCCTTGAAGGCGCGGTCCACGGCGTCGCCCTCGCGGTCCGGTGTCGAGATGATGACCGTTCGGGCATTCCAGAAGGCGCGCGTGCGTTTCAAGACGGTGTCCAAGGCCCCGGGTGGGTAGTTGCGGACTTCATCCAGGAAAAGCCACCGGATCGGCTTCGACTGGAGCTTCGACGGGGAGCCGGCCCCGACGACATAGAACGGCATGGTCGTGAACTGGAACTCGCTCGACTCGGACGCGAGCAGCGATTCCGCCACCGGCCCGCAGGACTCGAAGGTCGGGCCAAGTCGATCCCGTACGAACTGCTTTGCCTCGTCCTTCGCGGCCATCACCCACATGCCCGGGCCTGGATCCTCGGCGATGGCCCAGCAGGCCAGCGCCATGATGGTCTGCGTCTTCGAAGATTGGGCGCTGCACTGAATCGCGATCTCGGAAACGTGGTTGTTGGCGAACTCCTCCATGGGTGCCCGAACCCACGGGGAGGAGTCGGAACGCCACGGACCGGGCATCGGCGACGTGTTGTCGACAACGACATGCTGTTCGCACCATTGCCATGGGGGTCGTCGGTCGGGTGGCCGAAGGCTCGCGGAGAAGCACTCAGCTACCGGGTTCATTGGCGGGAGTCCCGACCCGGGCACCGATCTGGTGCAACTGCCGCATGATCTCGTCTTCCAGGTCCTTCAGGCGGGCTTCCGCCTCCGGGACGGAGACGCCGACCACCGAGGGGGCCACCAGGTGGATCTGCGTGACCACCTTCCGGACAGCGGCCGCCAGTTCGGCGCACCACTTCTGCACCTCGGACCGCGACCAGTACTCCCCCCTTGAGACGCCCAGGGCGTGCTCGATCTTCTCGATTTGGACCGCCACCAGACGGGCCTTGAGGCTGGGGGCATCGGCGTCCTCCTCCTCGATCGCCCCGGCATCAGCGAGGAACCGACGCCAGGCGACGACGTCGTACCTTCCGTCGGGCCGGGTGCCTGGATTCCCCTCGACCTTCAGGTAACGGGAAACCGTCCGACGGTTCACCCCGAGGATCCCTGCCAACTCGACCTGGTTCTTGGCGAAGGGCGGGTCCGTGGACTCGCCGCCGGCCAACACCGACATGACCTGCTTGACCGTAGCCGCTGGGAGCGGCTTGCCAGAGGTGGCGAGCTTGAGGATGGCCCGCTTGTGGGCGCGTAGCAGGAGTTCGGCCTGCTCCTTGTCGAGGAATTCAGGCCGGAAGGTACCGGGTTCAGGCGTTGGCGTGGCGGGGTCCGCCATACGCCTACGCGCACACGTCAAAGGTACAGCGTCGCGCTCCCGGTGACCGGGTTGTGCCAGATCGAACCGCGGCGGAGGCGGCGGGGACGGTGGAGCCGGGCATAGGTCATCAGAACCACGAGCGAAAAGACGGCGTACCAGAGCCAGACCGTTGAGGCCGGCGGCAGGGGTTGGGGATTGGCAATCGCGTGCGCAGGCGCCGGATCACACTCCTGCAAAGTCCGCGTCCTGCTCCACAAGTAGTCCATGTGCGTCATCGTTCATCCTTTCATCTGACGCTCCAGCATCAGGCGGAGCGTTGACCGTGGGCTGACCCGGGCGATCTCCCAGTTTCGGAGGGTGGCGTGAGGAACTTCCAGCGCCTCGGCAGCCTCCCGCTGCGTCAGTCCGCGATCCGCCCGCCATGCCTTCAGCTGGCGAGCGAAATCGTCTTTGCGCTTCTGTGGTACCCGTTGGCCCATGTCGGTCAGTAACGCACCAAACTTGTTCGTTGGAGTCAAACAGCTTACGCCCCCTGCCGAGCACGAACCCGGGCGGCCGTCGCCTGGAACTCGTTGGAGAGTTGGAACCAGGGAACCGCTGGCATCCGGTCCGGCAACTCGCGGCTCGCCGGTTGAGCCTCCCGGATCCTGGCGTCCGCAACCCGCACTGGCTTCGCCTGGGAGCCACATCCAGGAGCCGGACGAGGTGTAGGCCCCGGGCGCGGCTTCCGGGCCGTTCCCGAGCCTCCCTTGCGCCAGTACATGTTTGAGTAGAGGCACCCCCGCAACTCGTGGAAGTGGCCGAACAGTTCGGGATCTGCGCCGGCAGCCCAGTAGACCCACCGGGATCCGTTCTTTCCAAGCCAGTCGCGGGATCCGCGGACGTGAACCAGCCAGGCGGCCGCCCGGGCGTCCGACATGATGCCGGACGGAACGGTGAAACCTTCGGCGGCCGCGGCGTCGACCTCCCGCTCCCACGAAGACCAAGTTCCGTTCTGGAACAGGACCGCCGGCGCGCTGCCCTTCGAGGAAAGCGAGCACTCCTCCGTGACGGGAAACGGATGGCGCAACTGCGGATGGACGCCTCCTACCGAGGCCCACCGCGCGTGAATGACGACGGTGTCTGGAAGCCTTCTGGCGAGACGGTGGATCTCGTCGACGTCATCGGACTTGGTCCAATGCACGGCACCATTCGCAGACCAGGCGAGGCCGAGGCCGTGAGGGTTGACGACGGCGATCTGGCGGAGCGCCCGCAGCGACGGGCGATTCGAGGACGGGCAGACAATCAAGCAGCACATGGGATGAGGGGGAAAGGGGGGCGGTTGCCCACCCCCCGATGGGTTGGGTTTCAGAGGTTGGCGTTGGGGAACCGGCTCTCGAACTTCTCAGCCATTTCGAGGGCCGCCTTGCGGTACTGGCGGAAGTCCGAGTGAAGGCGGCCGAACAGGCCGAGGGCGCACTTGTGGGTCGGGGTCCGACGGCTCCAGCCCATCACCTTCCACAACCGCTCGACCGCTTCGCGCGAGTTCGCGAGGCGGACGATCTTCTCGGAGCGGAAGAACGGAGGGACCTCCTTGGAGGCGACCACCTTGCGGCAAAGCCCGAAGGCGGTGGCGAGGTGATGCAGGAGCTTCGATTCGCTGAGGGTCCCGGCGAAGGCGCGGAACTCGACGGCTTCCCGGTTGTTTGGAGCGAAGGCCTTTCGGAAGTTCACCATGCCCCGGCCCGTCATGTTGCAGAGGTCGACCAACTGCCGCCCGTCACTGGTCTCCAGCATCCGCTCGAACGTGGCCTTCGACTCCGGCGTGAGCGGGTGGGAGTAGTCGTTCAGGTGGCGGCCGGTTCCGGTCTGGGCGTAGATGGCCCAGCGGTGGTTGTTCGCGAACCGCGCGAGGCGGCGCACGAACTTCGCGATCTTCGTCGTGTCCAGCGGCTCACCCGGCATCAGGCTCCGGATCCCGACGGTGATGTGGCAGCCGCAGGAGTCGTTGACCTTCGCGCCGATGGCGTGGAGGAACCGGACAAAGCTCAATAGGGCTTCCAGTCCCTCGATCCCCTTGAGGACGGGCGAGACGAACTCGACGGCCATGTAGCCTGCCTCAGCCCGGATGGAAGCATCGGAGT
>JAIXZE010000388.1 GCA_027489875.1 Verrucomicrobiales bacterium | reverse complement strand
GTTGGGATGGAGGGGAACGTCGAAAGCACCCGACGCGGATCCATGCCCTTCTCGAAGGGCGCGTAGGCCTTGGGATCGAACGTCTCGGTGGCGGCCATACCGCCGCCCATCCACAGAACGATCATCGCGTCGGCCGTGGCCGGGAGCTTGGGAAGGCTTTCGCTGGCCTCCACCACCCGTGCCCCGCCGGCCGCGAGCGCGGCCATCGTCGCCGCGCTCAACCGCTTCACAAAGTCCCGCCGTGTATAGTCCGTATGCATGTTCCAATCAGGGTTCAAGGTTTCAGCGGATGAATTGAAATTCCGGCAACATCGACACGCTCCAGAGAAGGTCCTCGACCCCCTCCTTGCGCGGCTTGTCGCCCACCAACTCCAGCGACGCCTCCCGCTCCTTCCGCGTGGGCGTCCGTCCCAGGGCTTGCACGAACACATGGTCCACCAGCGCGCGCCCCTTGGGATACCGCTCCGCCAGTTTCTCCGAACCGCGACCCAGCAACCGTGAGAGCGTTTCGCCATTCGTCAACTCCAGCGCCTGCAAGGTCGTGGCCACGGTCTGCCGTGCGGTCGTGATCTGTTCGCGATTCGGGCGTCCCAACGCCATCAACAGCGGATCCGCCGATGCCAGGGCCGAACGCACCTCCCCGAAGACCACCTTCCCATTCGCGGTGTTCGCGAGGGACGGCTGAAGGTTCCACGGCCCGATGGTTTCGGGCCCGAGCACGGAGGCCTTCGCCCAACCCGCCACTCCGGTCACCGCCGGCCAACCGGGGGGCTTCTCCTTCGACACCAACCACTGCGCATCCGACGCCACATCTCCCAAGACGATGACGGACTTCATCTTCTTGCCGGAGTAGGATTCCGGCACCTCGCCCGGAAGCCTCAACCGCACATAGGCCAGCAGACCGGCGGGATTCGGGCCGTCCCCGCCGTTCACCGCCTCGATCACGAGGACGTTGGTGCCTCCGGCGTTCAGATATTCGCGCAGGTCGTACACGGCGACCTGACTCCAGTCGCCCGCGTCCGCGCCGCGCACGCGCTTGCCGTTCAGGAAGACCTTGGCCGAATTGTCCACCTGAAGGTAGAGCGCGGCTTCCACCGGCTTCGCCATCGTCACCAGATCACGTCGGATCCAGTTCGTGGACGGAGGCACGCCCTGGGCGGCGTGGGCATCGCCCCAGATCCAGAACGGTTCCGCCAAGGCAGCGTTCGTGGACGACTTCGCGGCGTCGGAAACCATCAACGATTCCAGGCCGCCTTCCGGCTTGTCGAACCACACGCCGGTCACCTGCCCCAAAGCATCGCGGAACTGCTCCGCCGTCAGACGCCGCAACTGCGGTCCGCGGAAAACAAACCGTTCCCCGGGCTTCTCGACCTCGTCCACCGCGGGCAACTGGTACGCCCGGGACGTCAGGATCAGACCCAGGGTCCGCTGGAGGTTCCAACCGCTCGCGACGAGATCCTCCGCCAACCAATCGAGCATGTCCGGGTCCCAGGCCGGGTTCTGCATCGTGTCCACCGGTTCCACCAGGCCGCGGCCCATGAGGCGCGCCCACAGGCGGTTCACGACCGTACGCGAAAGCCGACCGTTCGAAGGCTGCGTGATGATCGCCGCCAATTGCGCCAACCGATTGCTCCTCGCCGCGGTGCCGTCCACGGCGCCCAACTCCGGGAACAGGAACCGCAACGGAGCCGTCTTTCCCGTGGGCTTGTCGCACTGGACCATCTGCAACGGTCCATCGGCGTACACGCCCGCCAGGCCGTAGCAATCGCTCAACTGCCAGTCGTCGATGAAGGAGTCATGGCAGGACGCGCACTTCAGGTTCACCCCCATGAACACCTGCGAGACGTTCTGGGCCGCCTGCATCGGCGGCGTCATCGAGGCGTTCACCGCGCCGCGCCACACGATGCCCTTGATGAATCCCTCGCTCTCGGGCGTCGGGTTCACCAACTCGCGGACGAACTGGTCGTACGGCTTGTTGTCGCGCAGCGCCGCGTACAGCCACTTGTGGATCGGCTTGCGTCCGCCGTCGATGTAGCCGGTGCCCTTGTAATCATTCCGAAGCAGATCGTTCCAATACGTCAGCCAGTGCTGCGCATACCGGGGCCGATCCTCCAGCAAGCGCTGCACCAAACGCTCACGTCGGCCCGCCGGCCGATCCTTCTCGAAGGCCGCCATCTCGGCCGCCGTCGGCAGGAGCCCCACGACATCCAGGTAGACCCGTCGTACGAAGACGGCGTCGTCCACCGGCTTCGCGAGCTTCACGTTTTCCCGGGGCGCACCGGGATTCAACAGGCGACCGGCCGCATAGGCCTCCAGGAACCGATCCAGCGGATGCACCGCGTTTCCCGCCGGCAATTCCGGTTTCCGCGGCACCAGATTGTTCGCCGGAATCCGCCCAAAGCCGACCGCCTCCGGCCACACCGCGCCCTGGTCAATCCACGCGCGCAGGATCCCGACCTGCACCGGCGTCAGGCGCGTGCCCTTCTGCGGCATCACGTCGTCCGGATCCGTACCCGCCACGAGGTGGATCAGATGGCTCTCCGCACTCTTCCCGGGAACGATCGCAACCCCGGAATCCGAGGCCGCCAGCGCCGTCGCCCGCGAATCCAGCCGCCACCCACCCTTCTCCTTGCCCCGGCCGTGACACTTGATGCAGCTCTCCTCCAGGATGGGTTGGACGTCCTTCACGAAGTCCACCGTGCGGGCCGCCGCCGGCGGCAATTGCCGGATGGCTTCCGCCGTCGGTGCCACCGCACCCACGACCCACGGCACCACGATGGCACCCATTCCCAGGACCCCACGGATCCAGCGACACAAGAGCATGCACC
>JAIXZE010000114.1 GCA_027489875.1 Verrucomicrobiales bacterium | reverse complement strand
GATCTTGCCGCCGCCGCCCACCCCGAACGCGCCCACCAGATCGGCGGCGAGGACGGTTGGAAGCTGCGCGAGGAAATCGCCCGCATCGTTCCCTTCTACGACGGCATCCAGAACCTCCGAGACACCGGCGACGCCATCCAGTACGGCGGCCAGCGCCTGTGCGACGGCGGTGCGTTCGCCACGCCCGATGGCCACGCACACTTCCGCGTGGTTCCCCTGCCCCCGGAAAGCCTCGAACCCATCGGATTCCGCAAGGACGGCCAACCGCCGCGCTTCCTCGTTTCAACACGTCGCGGCAAGCAGTTCAACACGCTCATCTACGCCGAAATCGATCCGCTCACCGGCGCGCCCCGCGATGCCATCTTCATCAGCCCCGAGGACGCCACCCGCCTGCACATCGTCCGGGGCGACCGCATCCGGCTGACCAGTCCTGCGGGCACCTATGTGGGCATCGCCTTCCTCGCCGAGATCGCGCCCGGCAACCTCCAGGTCCATTGGCCCGAGGGCAACGTCCTCCTTGCCGCTGGCCGCACCGATCCCATCGGTGGCGTGCCCGATTACAACGCCTGGGTCGAAGTCTCCCGCATCTGACCCGCTTTTTCAGTCGGGTCCCATGAGGCCCTCCGCGTAGTCTCTGCGTCCGTGACGCCCAAGTTGGTCAGCGCTCTCGGACTGGTGGTGATGATCGCAATCGCGTGGCTGCTGTCGGAGCAGCGCCGGCGGTTTCCATGGCGTGTGGTGGCGTGGGGACTGGGTCTGCAATTCGTCTTCGCCTTCCTGATCCTGCGCACGACCCCGGGTAAGCAGATCTTCAATCGGTTCCAGGAAGCCATCTCGAAGTTCATCGGGTTCGCCGACCAAGGCAACGCCCTGATCTTTGGACCGCTCGCGAACCCGCCCCTGCTCGGCGAGAAGTTCGGACCCGCCAATGGCCTCATCCTCGCGATCACCATCACCGGCACCATCATCCTGGTGTCGGCCGTGTCCTCCCTGCTCTACCACTACGGCATCCTCCAACTCATCGTGCGTTCCCTTGCCTGGGTGATGCGACGCGCCATGGGCACCAGTGGGTCGGAGACGCTCGCCGCCGCCGCCAACATCTTCATGGGCCAGACCGAGGCACCGCTCGTCATCAAGCCGTACCTCGCCCGCATGACCCGCTCGGAACTCCTCGCCATGATGACCGGCGGGATGGCCACCATCGCCGGCGGCGTCCTCGCCGCCTACGTTTCCTTCGGGATCGAGGCCGGACATCTCCTCACCGCCTCCGTCCTTTCCGCTCCGGCTTCCCTGCTCATCGCCAAGATCCTCATCCCGGAAACCGAAGTCTCCGAAACCGCCGGCAACACCCAGGCCCCCATCGAACGCGAGACCGTCAACGGCCTCGATGCCCTCTGCCACGGGGCCTCCGATGGCATGAAACTGTCCATCAACGTCATGGCCATGTTGATCGCCTTCACCGCCGTGATCGCGGCGACGAACTGGATCCTTTCCTCCATCCTCGCCCAGGTCGGCGTGACCTCGGCAGCCCCCATGCAGACCGTCCTCGGCTGGATCAATGCACCCTTCGCCTGGGTCATGGGGGTCCCCTGGAAGGATTGCCAGACGGTCGGGACCATCCTCGGCGAACGGGTCATCCTCAACGAGTTCGTCGGCTACCTGAAACTCTCCCAACTCGGCGACACCCTCGATCCTCGCTCGCGCGTCATCACCACCTACGCCCTCTGCGGCTTCGCCAACATCGCCAGCATCGCCATCCAGATCGGCGGCATCGGGGCCCTCGCCCCTTCACGCCGACAGGACCTCGCCCGTCTCGGCCTCCGATCCATGATCGGAGGCCTCCTCGCCTGCTACCTCACCGCCACCGTGGCCGGTATCTTCACCTGACCCCCTTCCAACGGGGCGGCGATGTCCTCATCGCCCCACCAAAGCCCTTCCCTCAGATCCCCAGCTTCTGCAATTCCCGATCCAGCAGCATCTGGAACTCCTGCAGATCCTCCTGCGAGGGCCGATACCCGCGAACCGGCGGCACCATCCCGAACCGTCCCATCTGGTCCAGATACCACTGGGCCGACTGTCCATCGCTGAACTTGACCGTCCCACTGGTCAGCGTGCCGGGACGCGTGACGGTATCCACGGTGATGGAGACACCGCCTGCAGGCCCGTCGGGGGCCGCCCCGGGAGCCGGTGCACCAGCCGCATCGACCAGCCCGCCCGCGGGTGCTGGAGCCGCCGCCGGAGCGGGTGCCGGAGCCTTCGGCGGCTCCGGATCCTTGAGTTCGACCCGCAAGTCATCCACCAGCAAGCGCACCTCCATGTAGGTGCCCTTCAGCCCGAAATCCTTCTCCAGCCGCTTCTGGAACTCCGACAGCTTCATCCCGTCCTCCAGCCATCGGCGTGCTTCCTGTGCCTGTGCCTCCGTCAATTGCATGGCCGCCACGTTAGGAACCCCCCGCCCCGACCGCAAGACACCGCACACAGGATCCCCGATGAAATGAAGGAAGCCGTCGACCGACTGCGAACGGCCCTACAGGATGCAGCTCCCCACGCTGGATCCCGTCGTCGGCCGACGGCTTCAAATCACTTTTGGCGGGTCCGCCTTGAGGCGAGTCCCGGTGGATCAAACCCACGCCAGACCTGCGGAGACGCGCTGCCCTCCGTGCACTGGACCCGGTCACCGAATCCGGGAACGCCGATGCAGCTGCCAAGCTGCCAAAGCGCTCTCGAATACCGGAAACGGAACTCCATACACACAGTTCCTTACCCATCCCCACGCGATCTTTTCCGGGTTTCGAAGAAATTCTTTGCGACGCCCCTGGGAGCCCGGGCGGCTTACTCCTCCGTCTGGCTGTTCGGAGCCTCCAGGCGCCGGATCAGGAACCAGTTCAACCACCGCAGGTCGGGATCGTTGCCGGGCTCGGCGGCCAAGCGACGCAACTCTTCAAACCGTTCCACTCCAACGGGTGTTGTTCCACCTGCTGGCTCACTTCCTTTCCCCGCCAGGGCCTCGACCAGATCCGGCATCCAGGGCGGAGCCGCCTTCGCTGCCGGCGTCCTCCACCGCAGGATCCATCCATTCTTGGAAGCCGTCAGGAAATGCGCCCCGTCCTTCTCCCAGATCAACGACGTGGTCCGCACGTGCTCTCCCAGACGTTCGGTCACCGGATGACCCGTGGCCGCATCCCACACCCGGGCGGTGTGGTCATCGGAGGCCGTACCCACCCAACGCCCGTCCGGACTGAACGAAGCCATGGCTACCCTTAGGTCATGCCGCATCCATTGCGTGCTTGGCCGTCCGCTGTCCGCATCGTGGATCCGGGCTCCGTTCAGCGCCCAGACCAGCACCCGACGCGCATCCGCACTGAAGTGCGCTCCCCGCAAGGGCTGGTCAGACCGGATCGTGAGACCCAACCGCTCCCCCGTGGCCGCATCCCACATCTGCGCCGTCCGGTCCGTCGACGCCGTGAGCAACCGTCTCCCGTCCGGACTGAATTGCACCGTCCACACGGTCCCCAGATGCGGCATGGGAGTACCGATGGCTTTCCCGGTCTTCAGGTCCCAGAGCCGGGCCGTGGTGTCGACGCTGCACGAGGCGAGGCGCTGGCCGTCGGGACTGAAGCAGACCTCGGTCACCTCGCCCCCATGCCGAAGCGCCGGAAAGATCCGCTGCCCGGAACGGGCATCAAAGACCCCGATGGACCCGTCTTCACCCGCCGCAGCGAGGCGCTGGCCGTCCGGCGAAAAGACCGCCCGGAAGACCCGGGCCGCAAAGTCGGAATCACGCCAGACGACGCGCCCGGTCTGCGCGTCCACGACACACACCGAATGATCGAAGCAGGCGGCCCCCACGAAACGCCCGTCCGGCGAGAAGCTCACGTAATGGACGATCTCGCCACTCACCGGCGCGCGCAGGACCTCCTTGCCCGTGGTCAGGTCGTAGAAGCGCAGATCCTTTTCCATCGCGGCCACCAACCGGGTGCCATCCGGACTCAATGCCGCTCCATAGACCCACGAGCCCGCACTGTTCCATCCGCCTGAGGGATGGCGCATGCCCACCTCCCACAGCCGCGCGGTTCCATCCTGGGATGCCGTCACCAACCGCCGTCCATCGCGGCTCAACTGGTGACTGGTGATGGCTCCGGTGTGTTGCACCGGCTCCATCAACGGCTGACCCCACCCCAGGTCGTGAAGCCGGCCCGTGCCGTCATGCAGTGCCCGGAAGCAGACCCGGAAGTCGGCGTCCGCCGAGGCATTGGCCGGATACGGGGCGGCGCCAAACCATGGAAACCGCGGCCTCAGGCTGTCGGCCATCAGCACGGTGACGCCCCGGCCCCAGACGGAGATCATCAGGCTCGACCCATCCGGCGAGGGTTGAAGCTGCGTCCAGTTCAACTCCCCCGGCTCACGCACCAGCGGCTTCCGAGAGACAAGGTCGAGGCTGACGAAAAGGTTCGTTGCGGGACCATTCTCCAGCCCCAGGCAGACGTAGGCCCGCTGGCGCAGCCAGTCCGAATGAGCCGCCTTGGTCGGCTGCCCCGGATCCAGAAGCGGCACCATCTCCGACGCGGCCGGCCGCCAGAGCCAGAGTCCCTCCCGCGGTCCACGAAGCAGCGTTTCCCCATCCGGCCCGACGGTCCCCGCAATCCTCGCTGCCGCCACTGGCAGCCGCGCGCTGCGCACGGATCGTCCTCCAACGGTTTCCCAGGATTCGACCTCGGCTCCGGAGACGACGAGCGAAAGCCGACGGCCATCGTCGCTCAGTCCCCAGTTGTCCATGGCCCCGGCCGTCTGGCCGAGCTCCCGCTCGACCTTCCAGCCCCGGGAATCCCAGACAACAAACCGGCCAACCGGGCTCTGCAGCAGGAGCCGATCGTCGGGCAACAGGCTCAGCACACGCGTCCCAAATCCAGACTTCGCCTCCCGCTCCATCACACCGTGGGTCAGGTTCCAACACCGCAGGGTTCCATCCGAAGTCAGCGTGAACAGCCGCTTCTCCGCCCCATCCATCCGCGACGCCTGCACCGAAACCCCGTGCGCCAAAGGCGGCCCCATAGGGAGGGGAAAGGCCCGCGATTCCAGCAGCGATCGCACCCGCGCCGCCACGGCGATGTCGTCCGGCGTCTCCCGCAGGAATCGCGCGAACGTCGCCATGGCATCCGGCGTCCGGCCGGTCGTGAGCATCTCTTCCGCCTGCTGCCATTCGACCCGGCGCAACTCGCCCGCCAGACGCCGGCTCGCATCTTCGGCAACCCGACGCGCCGCGTCGGTCCGACGCGTGTGGAAGGCCTGCCCGATGACGAGGACAAACAGGGCGACCGTCGCGGTCGCCACCAGCGCCGCATGCATCGGCCGTCGCCGGACCCATTTGGAGCATCGTTCCACGACACCCGCCGGACGGGCGGTGATGGGCTCGTCGCGCAGCCACCGTTCCAGGTCGTCGGCCAGTGCCGCGGCCGACCGGTAACGCCGGTTGGGATCCTTCTCGAGGCACTTGAGGCAGATCGTCGCCAGGTCAGGCGGCACCCCGGTCAAGGGTTCCGGAGCCTCTTCGGCCGCACGTCGCATGGTTTCCAATGCCGACGTTCCGCGGAACGGGGGCCGACCCGAAAGCAGTTCATAGAAGACCGCACCCAATCCATAGACATCGGTGGCGGTCGTGATCTCCGCACTCGGCCCTCCCGTTTGTTCCGGCGCCATGTAGTTCGGACTGCCGAGGACACGCGCCGACACCGTCAGGCCGCCATCTGCTTCATCCAGGAGCTTTGCCAGACCGAAGTCGGTGACCTGTGGCCCCGCATACTCATCCCAGAGGATGTTCGACGGTTTGAGGTCGCGGTGCAGCACGCCTCGGCTGTGGGCAAACGCAACCGCACGGGCCGCACGTGCGACGGCATCCGCCAGATCACGCCAACAACCCGCCCGAAGCTGCGCCCACCCGGCAATGGTCTCTCCACCGGGCACCAACCGCATCGTGAAGTAGGGCTGGAGCTCGTGCTCCCCGATCTCATAGACGGGAACGATGTTCGGATGATGCAGGCTGGCCGCGGCATGGGCCTCGCGCTGGAACAGCCGCATCGCCTCGGGTCCGGCCAACTCCCCGGCGAGGATCATCTTGAGTGCCACTTCGCGATCGAGACTCCGCTGTCGGGCCCGGTACACGACACCCATCCCGCCGCGCGCAATCTCCCCAAGCAGGTCGTAGTCCCCGAAGGACCGTGGGCCGCCCTCCGAGACCAGGTTCGGCATTCCTTCATCGGCCACGTTCAGCGCGCCGGACGCCGCCAGGTTCAGCAGGCACCGCGGGCACTGCCACCCAAGGTCCGCAGACAGCGAATTGCCGCACCCCTCGCATCGCGCGGGCTGGGGACCAGTTCTGGAAATCGGAGAGGACACGCAGCGTTCAGCCCATTTCTAACCGGAAACCGGGTCAACTTTTCAGCTCACCCCCCGCCCGGCACGTCCGAAACCACCCGCATGAGATGCCGCAATTCGTCGTCCACGTCATCGGGCGTCGCCACCGTGGCGGCAATCTCCTCGCGGAGAAGTTCACCGTAACGCCGGCGCATCCGGAAAACCGTCACCCCTACCGTGCTCTCGCCCATGCCCAGCTGCCCGGCGATCTCGGCATATCCCGCACGGACACCCGGCGCCGCCAGCAGCGGCTGCACGACTTCGTACAACCGCTCCCGACCTGCCGCGACGTACTCGTCCCGCAACCGCTGCTGCACATGCTCCAACAGCGTCATCGCCCAGGTCCGTTCATACTGCCGCTCCGGCGTCAGCCCATCGCTGCACTCGGGCAGCGTGTTCGTCTCCGCCAATTCCTCCAATGAATCCACCACCTGCCCGCCACCCCGCTTTCCCGCCGACCGTTCACGGTGTCGGTTCGCGAGGAAATGACAGAACGCCGCCAGCAAGAAGTTCCGGAACCGCCCCCGGGTACGATCCGCCCGGGCCAGCCCTTTCCGTTCCAGAAGGTCCGCGAGGAATGCCTGCGTCAGATCCTGGGCATCGTGCTCGGAGTACCCGCGACGCAGCGCAAACCGATGCAGCGGCCGCCAATACTGGCGGCAAAGACTCTCCAAGGCCGCCGCGGATTCCACTTCGGATTCACTCCCCACCCGCAGCACCACACTCCACAGCGTGCTGACGAAAAGCCCCGCCGAACGCGGCTGGCCCTTCGACCCTTCTGGGTCCTGGACCAAGCTTCCTGGCTGAGATGGTTCCTGCATGGAGTCTGGTAAAAAGTAATCTTCATTGGTTACCACGCCCAAGCGAAGATTTTATCCTGCCTTGGGGCGGGCCGCAGAGAGTTCCCCGTTGCCAGTCCCCAGTTCCCAGTTCCTGGCAACTCCCCCATCTGAAGGCCGGGTACCCCCACCCGGCGGGGAGGCAAGGAGTCTGGATTTTCATGATTCGAGACAGATCAACCCGGGCCCCCACCGCCAACGGCGTTGCGTCCCTCCAGCATGGGTAGGGTTGCCGCCTCCGAACCTAAGTTGGCCGAGGAAACCCGCTCCTCAGCCAGGACGGCCCAGCGCGAACCATTGGATCAAGAGCACGAAAATGACTCCAAAGACCAAATGGAGACCCAGGAACCGGCCCAGGGTGAACAAGTAAACCAACCCGACCACCGGCACCGACAGCACCCGCGTCCAGATAGGTGCCTCCTCCGACTCCCATGCGAGGGACCAGATGCTCCCGGCGTCCGTCAGGTTCGGGAACGCATGTGCCGCGGTCGAAATGCCGAACCAGCAGAGCAGGATGCTTGGCAGGGAGACGTCATTGCCTTTCGGCGCAAACGGAAGCGCTGCCAGCGCCAACAGGCTGGCCAACGCCAGATTCAGGAACACTGGTCCGAGCCCGATCACATACTGCTTCCAGACGGCATCCGGATCCTCATGCACCACATACCCCAAGGGGTAATCCCACTGAAACCAGCAGACCTCGATCACCTCGGTGCCCATTGCCTGGCACAGGAGTTTGCGCGCGCCCTGATGGGCCATAATCCCGGGCAATGTCAGGGCCTCGAAAGAAATCCGGATGAAGCGGAGCATGGTTTGACCTCTCGGCAGCCTGAGGATCCCAACGCGCACAAGGCCCGAAGTCAAAAGCCAACTCGTCGGCCATCCCTTTTCGGTCTGCGGGTGCAGACCCTGTCGGACGGGACGACCCATTCCGCGTGTGCCCTGCCGACCGTCCAACCCGACCCGGGTCCAGACGGTCGCCCTCCCGGAAACATCGAACGGCAAGGATCGATAGCGGTGGTGGCCACGACAATGTACCGGAGAATCCGTTTGCGTGGGGTCCAAAGTCGATGCTACCGGGGACCACGTTGCGAGTTGGTTGTTCCGCAGTTGTGGACCACGGCCGGATCAACCCGTTCGAGACACGATCCGCGCCTTTCACCCAAACACAGGACACACCTTGAAACACTCGCTCTGCTCCCTCCACACCGCTCTCTTTCTGGCCCTGGGCGGCCTGCCTGCGACCTTCCCGGATCGCGCCTGCGCGGAGACCGCCGGTTACTACATCGGTATCGACACGCAAGCTCTGGTGACATCCGGCACCTATAAGGATCTTCCGAACCCGAACTTCAACCGACTCACCTTCCTCCTTGCCGCCACCTCCGCGTACGTACCCGGTTTGGAACCCGCCGGGACGGCAAACTTCGCCCAGAACCACTTTCGCACGATCAGTGCCTATTCCTATAGCGGCCCCAGCAACACGCCAGCCATCCAGATCACCGGCAGCAACAACCGCATCCCGGAACTCGTCAGCGGCCAGCACGCCCTGACCCTGGGTCCAGCCAGCACCGGACTTTTTGCCGGCAAACTCGTGACGGCACGATCCGGAGAACCTTATAGCGATATGCGCTGGTGGACCACCGATGACCTCAACCAGCCCACCCGTTACGGCCCCGGTTCACCGGAGTGGATCCTATTCCATTCCAATGCCGACACTCGCACCAACAGTCTCCGTGGGGCCGTCGTCCACCTCGAACTCGTCAGCAAGACAACCGGCTTGCATATCGGAACCAAGGACGCCTTGGATGTCCTGACGAATCCAGGGGATCGCTACAATATGGGATCCGGCGAATCGTTCCGCTTCGCCCCGGTGTTCTGGGTCGATGGTGCCTCCACACCGAGCTCATTTTCGGCAACCTTCAAACTAGTCGACGTCAACACGGGCGAAGGCCGCACACCGATCAAGGAGTCCGGCTTATTCACACTGAACTTCAGGGTGCCACCCGAGCCGCAGGTGGCAATCGCACCGGCCGTTCATCTGAATCTGCCCCTGGCCACGGCCGGCTACATTCTCGAAGCAGCACCTTCCCTCGACAGTCCGTGGAGATCAGTGAGCGTTCCGCCCGGCAGTCAAACAGGAGACCGGCAAACCGTCACGTTGCCAGCGATCGGAAACGTGCGGGTGTTCCGCTTCCGGAAGCTGTGAAGAATGTTCTCCACCCGAAGACGGCCGAGGAACACATCCAGGGTGGATTGCTCTCAAAGGATCAAGGCGTCCAACCTCAGCAAACTCCGGTCCGTCTGGGGCGCATCTTGACACTGCCCCCGCATGCAAAGGGGAGGCGACGTCCTCGTCGCCGTTCCAAAGCCATTCCCAAGGCGATGAGGACATCGCCTTCCCGAATCCTTTCCAAATGGGGGCAGTGTCAGGATGCGCCCGTCCGGCTGTGGGCACGACAGATCGGCACTGCCGCCCAAGTCTGGAATCACGTCGATGCAGCGCTTCCAGCGGACGCTTACGGTTCCATCGCCCAAGCCCCGTTCTGACGTCGAAACTTCACGGGATTGCTGAGCCCTGGACCCAGTTCCACCGTCAGGGTCACCTCGTCGGGGCCTTCGTCCTTCCGATCAACGATGCGGAAGCAGGGAATCCATAACTGGCTCTTGAAGAACTCTTCCGCGCCCTGTTCGGCCAACTGGCGGGCCATGGATTCCCTCATGGGCTCCGCCAGGCAGGCCAGCAGGGCGTTGGTGTCGCGGTTGCCCGCTGCCCAGATGAACGTCTCGATCACCGATTCGGGGTTTGTGGTGCCACGGTTCTGGGGATCGGCCCGACGGATGTATCCCTCGGGCGGGAATTCAGGTGTCGCCTTTGCGGCGGCCAGTCGCGCCTGCAGCCGGACATTCTGGTCTCACTCGCCGCGGATCGGTCTCGAATTTGCCAGGGCCCGGCGCCAGGAACTCGTAGGAGCAGTTTGCAGCCGTCAGCGACACCGCGTCCTTGGCGACCGGACGCGATTCATCCGCAGGACACACCAGGACCTTGAAGTCGTCGCCAAAATACCGGTGCAATTGGGTCAGTTCCGATGGGAAGTTATCCTGATTGTCCGATGCGTAGAGCCTCACGGCGAGGCCGAGTAGCTTGAGGTTGTTGACGCATTGGTTGCGCCATTGGCGGTCCCGCAACTCGGCCATTTCCTGCAATTCCGGCGGCTGCGGCGCCTTTTGTGCGGCGATTGCCGCCTCGAGCCGGGCATTCTCGGCCTTCAGGGCTTCACCGCCTTCGAGGGCGGCGGTCAGTTGCCGGATCTTGGCCCGCAGCATTTCGAGTTCAGCCAGATACCCCAACTCCGCATCCGGATCCCCGCCCTCCGGCAGCGTCTGTGCGATCTCCGCACGGAGGATCTCCCGGAATTCATCCGCAGGCGATGGATGGCGACCTTCACCGCCGACTCCGACATCCCCAACCGCCTCTTTTGTCGTATCGGACGGGCGGCGAATCCCAGACCCTTGAAGCCCTGACAATACCCCGGTGCCCAGCCCCTTCCCGAAGCCGTCCAAATGTTTTGCAAATGCTTCGCATTGACTACACGCAAATCATTCGCATCTTTGTCGCCGCATGCCGACGCGCCTTCACTCAACCGTTCCCTTGCACCCCTCCAGTGGCCGCGTCGCACACCCCTTTCGGCCTGCGGGTGCAGGCCAGGATGGACGGCACGGCCCAACCCGTGTGTGGCCTGCCGTCCATCCACTCCAATCCCGGCCAGGCCGCTGAAACCGGGATCACCACTGAACCATCCACTCCTGGAATACCCCGGGAGCCTGATCCGAAAACAACACGCAACATGAAGCATCCCGTCCGTTCCCTCCTCGCCGTCAGTCTTGGCGCGGCAACCATTGCCCTCGTGGCCCCGGCCCACGCCGAGACCGCCGGGTACTACATCGGCATCGACACCCGGAATCCCCTCGCTTCCGGCGTCTACCGCAACCTCCCAAACCCTAACTTCAACCGGCTCACGTTCCTCTACGCCCACACGTACGAGTACGTGCCGGGTCTGGCTCCCGCGGGGGCCAACACCTTCGCGATCAATCACTATCACCCCATCGGAGCGTATTCCTACAGCGGCCCCTCCAATGCGCCGGTCACCCAGGTCACCAGCAGCAACAACCGCATCCCGGAAATCCACACCGGCCAACCCCCGTTGACACTGGTGCCGTCGACCAACGGTCTCTTCGCAGGGAAACTGGTGAATGCCCGCACCGAGGAGCACTTCAGCGACATGCGGTGGTGGGCGACCGACGACCTCAACCAGCCCACCCGTTACGGCCCGGGTTCGCCGGAGTGGATCCTCTTTTATTCCAGCGCCGGCACGCGCACCAACAGCGTCGCTGGTGCCGTGGTGCACCTCGAACTGGTCAGCAAGACCTCCGGGCTCCACATCGGCGCCACCAACGCCCTCGACATCGTCACCAACCCCGGTGACCGCTACAACCTCGGGGCCGGCGAGGCCATCCGGTTCACGCCGGTGTTCTGGGTCGACGGCAATGCGGCCGTGGGAACCTACTCGGCGACGTTCAAGTTGATCGACGTGAACACAGACGGCGGTCGCACACCCTTCGGCGAGTCCGGCCTGTTCACGCTCGACTTCAAGGTCGCGCCGGAACCCCAGATGACCATTGCACCGGCGGTGCACCTGAACCTCCCGATCGTGACCGCCGGTTATGTGCTCGAAGGCGCGGTGTCCATGGAAGGTCCGTGGACCCCGGTGACCCTCCCGCACGGCACTCACAGCGGCGATCGCCAGACCGTCGCCCTTCCAGCCACGAGCAACCTGCGCGTCTTCCGCCTTCGAAAGCTCTGATCCGCTTCCGCCCGGGGTGATCCTCCAGGCGACTTCTGCGCGGGCGACGCCGTCTGCTGGGACGTCGTCGTCCGCGCTCTCCCATTCTCCGCCGGTCACAACACCACACATGCTCCGCTGCATCCCCACCTTGAACACCGCGGCCCTGTCGCTTGGTTTCCTGTTCTCCCAGGGCATCACCCACGCCCATGTCCACATCCAGGTCGGATACGCCGCCGGCGCGTTGGAACTGCATGTCCTGGATTATGACTCGGGCCGGTTTGAGGCGGGCGAGTATCCGTTGTTCGTCGCTCTTGCCGCCCGCCAACGGGTACCCACCGATCCACGCTTCGAACTCCTGCTGGGAGCGCCCGGTGGACTTGCATGGATCCTCCCGCAGAACGAGGTCGAAGGCCTCTTGAATCTGGGACTCGGCACCTCCGGAATCCCTGCCGGCCTCTTCGCCGCAGATCAGGTCCGCCTCACCCTGGAGCGGGTCGAAGGACCCGGTCGCCTGTCCCTGTTCACGACATCGGCATTCGGAGCGCCAACCGCCCACATGACGACCGCGGATGGCGTTGATCCGACCCGCGACTTCATCGTGATCCCCGCCGTGAACGGCCACATCCACGTGAACTGGGCCTTCACCCAACCCGGAACCTACCTCGTCGACTTCACTGCTGTCGGATCGCTGGCCGCTACAGGTCAACCCCTCCGCAGCCTGCCCACGCGCTACACGTTCGTCGTTGAGGGCCCCGAGCCACCCACGGTCGGCAGCCCTCGCATCCTGCCGGATTCCCGGATCGAACTGCCCGT
>JAIXZE010000041.1 GCA_027489875.1 Verrucomicrobiales bacterium | reverse complement strand
GTGATCTGTGTCCGACTGCGCACGCCCAATTTCTTCTTCACCGCGGCCACGTGGAGTTTGACCGTGTCGATGCTGATGGCGACCTGGTCGGCAATCTCCTTGTTGGATCGTCCCTCGCACAGGAGACGGGCGACCTCGACCTGTCGCGGGGAGAGGTGCACGGCTTGCAATTCCGGACTTTCGGACATTGCCCGGAGCCACGTCGCCAGATGTCCGGCAACAATGGCGCTGAAGACCGGTTCGCCGTCTGCCAACTGTTCGATGGCCTGCTTCAAGGTTCGATCCCGGTCATCCTTGACCAGGTAACCGTTGGCACCTGCCCTGAGGACCTGAAGCACCGGGCCGGACTCCGTGACGGGCGACCACACCAGCGTCAGCGCACCCGGCAATGCCGCCTTGATCCTGCGGATCCCGCGGGCAACGGAACCGACATCATCCATGCCGTCGAAGAGGATCACGCCTGGTCCGGGAGTGCGGGTCGCTTCCAATGCTTCTTCGACCGTTCGCTTCCAACCGAGCCAGACGAACCGCTTCGACCTGCCAAGGTTCTCAGGTGGCTGGGTCCTCCAACCGGGATCTCCTCCGATGCCCTGGACCACAATCCGCCCGGGAGAACCGTCCACACGATGGATCACGCCGGGTGGACCTGGCACGAAACCGTTTGGCGAACCGACCTCGTGATTGGGTGGAGTGCTCATCCACCCTACCCAACGCCAGTCATTCCGCCGCCTTACAGGAAATCTTCAGGGACGCCAGACCCTCAGCGCAGGAGATGGCGACCCACCCTGTCCGCCCTCCGCTCCAGAAACACCGCCTCCGTCTCCCGCCATGGTTCCATTCCACCGGCACGCGTCTCCTTTGCCAGCAGTCGCAGGACGGTGCCATCCGACGGATTCAACCACGCAGCCCGGCGCAGGGATTCGAGGCTGCCTTCCCGCAACAGTTCGGCCGTCAGTGCCGCCCGATCCCATCCCGCCGGCATTGGGCATCCAGCGTCCCACAAGGTCCCGGTGGGCCGGATGTCCCCGGATCCGATGCGCCATCCGTCCGCGGCGAAGGTCGCATGGGCGATCCCACCCGCGCCGGACCAGAACGCAGTCAATGGGGCTCCGCTGTGGGCATCCCAAAGCCGGGCATTGCCCCGATCATCCCATGTCAGGAGGCGAAGGCCGTCCGGACTGAACTCCCCACCGGCCATCTTCTTCGAATGCCCGATGAGCTCAAACAAACGCTGTCCCTGCGCATCGCACACATGGACCCGGTCCGGATTGAAGAGGATCAGCAGTCGGGTTCCATCCGGACTGAAAGCCATGCGGTGGACGGAACCGTAGAAGTGGACCGCGCCCAACTCTGCGCCCTCGCTGGGGTGGTAGAACCGCAGTTCGCCCCTCCACCGTTTCGGATCCGAGACGTCGGCAGTCGCCACGGCGAGCCTGTCCCGATCCGGGGTCATGGCGGTGGCGTGCGGCACGCCCGGGATCCTCCGCGACCAGATCGCGCGATCCGACCCCAGATCCCAGCATCGGAAATCCCCGAGGTGACTGACCCCCAGCACCCGCTCGGGATCGGGTGACCAATGGAGACCGATCAGAGCCCCTTCCACCCTCGACCGGAAGATGGGGCGTCCCAGCCCGGCGTGAAGGCTCCAGCCCGTCACCTCGCCGGTGCCCGCGCCAACCACGAACGTTCGCCCATTCTCGGAGGCGTCGAAGGCGGCCACCCCGCCCTCGGCCTTCCCCTCGGCGAGGACACGGCGGACCGCGCCTGCCGTCCACACGCGCCACAGGCCGTCATCGGCGGCGACAAAGAGGTTCGTGCGGTGCGTGCCTGGAAGGAACTGGTGAAATCGGACGGGCTCGGAGGCACGGAGACTGTTGGCCAGGGCCCGTGCCGACTCGACATGCGCCAACCGCACATGGCCGTCCGAGGCGCCCCACGCAAAGACACGGCCGTCCTCATTGAAGGAGGCGCGCAACCCACCCGTGGCACTGCTCACCAGTCCGAAGACCCGGATCGGTTCGGGAGCTGCCTTCGGCCAATCCCTCAACAACTGCTGCACCCGCGTCCGTTGCATTCGGCCCGCAAGCGTCCCGGCTCCCACCATGCCCACGACCAGTGCGACCACGGTGGCCAGTGGCCACGGACGCCAGATCCAACGCGCGCACCGTTCGAGCCAGGTCACCGACCGGGCCTGGACAGGACGGCCGTCCAGGAACCGACCCAGATCTGCCGCGAACTCACCCGCGGACGCAAACCGGCGTGCCGGATCCGGATGCATGGCCCGCATGCAGATCGTCCGCAGGTCAGGGTGGATCGCCTTCCAATCCGTGCGCCAGTCCGGTTCCCGCGTGGCCGCCGCGCGCAGGGTTTCGACCTCCGATTTCCCCGCGAAGGGAGCCTTCCCGGTCAACGCATGGCACAAGGTCGCCCCCAGACCGTAAACATCCGCCGCCGGCCCGACCGCGGCCTTGCGGGAATCGATCTGCTCGGGAGCCATGTAGGCGGGCGTCCCCAACAACTGCCCGTCGAGGGTCATCGCGCCCGGTGCATCCAGGTCTTTCGCAATGCTGAAGTCCGTGACGCGGACGGTTCCATCGGCGTCGAGCAACAGGTTTCCAGGCTTGAGGTCGCGGTGCACGATGCCGGATTGGTGGGCATGGTCGATCGCCTCGGCCGCCTCGCGGACGATGCGGACCGCTTCCCTCGGAGGAAGCGGTCCCTCGGCGAGTCGTTGCGCCAGGGAATGCCCGCGGACGAGCTCCATCACCAGGAAGGGACGCCCCGCGTGAACGCCCGCCTGGATCAACGCCACAAGGCCCGGGTGCCGCAACCGCGCCAGCAACTCCACCTCCTTGCCGAACCGCACATCGGACCGGCCCGTCCGCATGCGTTTCACCGCGACCTCGCGACGCGTGCTGAGTTGCACGGCCCGGAAGACCTCACCCATCCCGCCCTCGCCGATCCGACCGAGGAGCAGGTAGTCCCCGCCCAGGATCTCCGCATCCTCATGGAGTCCTTCCGTGAGGGGCAGGGCTCCCAGCGGACCGACCTCGGCCGCCGATGCGAAGAAGTCGGGATTCATGCGCGGAGGGCGGCCACCAGATGTTCCAACTCGGCGCGCCAGTCGGCCGGCTCGCGAACGGTCTGCCGCACCTCGTCCTGGATGAACCACTTCAGGCGTTCGCGAAAACGGTGTGCGGCGACCCAGACCGCGTTGGGCGTCATCCCCAGCCCCTTCGAGACCTCCTGAACCCACCCAGGCGTCGGTTCCGATTCAAGGAGTCCTTCGAGAGCCAGGCACAACTCGGCCCGGCCCGCCGCCTCGGCTTCCGCCCGGAGCCGTGCGCGCGCGTTGGCGATCATCTGCTCCGCCCACAACCGGTCCAGCAGACGCTCGGCCTCGGGCTCCGTGAAGGCCACCGTCGCCGTCTCGGTCGTGCCCGGTGAGTGGACCGCGGTCCGACGGGCTTCCGAACGGTGGTGTGAAATCAGGAACCGTCGCAGGCAGGTGCGGAGGAAGCTCCGGAAGAGCCCGGCCTCCGGGTCGGCCTTCCCCAGGAAGGACTCCTGCAGGAACCGCCGTGTGAGGAACTCCTGAAGGACGTCGTCCGCCTCCTGCGGTGGGCATCCGCAACGCAGCAGAAAGGTCCGCAAGGCTGGATGGTACCGTTCCGCCAGGCGGTTCAGCGCCGCGAACGCAACCTCCGGATCCGAGCTGCGGCTGCGCTCGATCGTCGTCCACGACGTCTCGGGAAACGTGCCGCCGCCCGCAGGTTGTGCCTCGCCAGCATTCATCAGGTCCAGCCGCGACGTCGTTCTCTCCGCCCCACGCTCCCATCGGCAAGCGAAAAGCCGGGAACGGCGGAACCCGGCGGCAGGTTCAAGGTGAACCCCGCGCCGGGGCCCATCTGGCCACTGCCCCCTTGTGGAACGGGGAGGCGACGTCCACGTCGCCGTCCTCAAAGCCCTTCCCCAAGGCGACGAGGACGTCGCCACCCCGTTTGAGCTGGGGGCAGTGGCAAGAGACGCCCCTGCGCCGCCGGATCCGTATCCGCGCTTGACGGCGTCCATGACGACGACGAAGCGTGCCTCACGGTCGCCATCCTCATGCGTCCCATCGTCCAGCCCGTGCCGACACGGCACACCCCGGAATCCCTGGGCCGGCTCCTGCGCCACGAGCCGGGCCGGCTCGTGTTGCGCACGGCCCGGTCCGGGGTCCACTCCGCGCGCTACTCCCTCGTCACCGCCCGTCCCCTGCTCACCTTCCGCAGCCACGGTTCCCGGTGCGAGACCATGGACGCCACCGGCGCCGTCGACCGGCAGTTCGGCGATCCGTGGCGGCTCCTCGCCCCGCTCCTCGGTCGATTCGAGGTGCCCGACGACATCGACCTGCCCTTCCCGCTGGGCGGACTGTTCGGCTACTTCGGATACGAACTGAACCAGTTCCTCGAACCTTCCCTGCGCCGACTCGCCGTCAACGACCTCGAACTGCCCGACTGCCACCTCGGCTTCCACGGATCGCTGGTCGTGTTCGATCACCAACTCGACCAGACCTGGGTCGTCGCCACCGGTCTCGCGATGGATGGCACCCGGTCGCCGGAACGCGCCGCACGTGAATTGGGCTGGTGGACCGAACGGTTGAACGCGCCCGTTCCGCGTCCGGCCCCCGCCGTTCCCGCAAACCCGCACACGCCGCGCTCCAGCCTTCCCGGAGCCTTCTACACCGCGGCCGTCCGACGCGCCCAGGCCTACATCCACACCGGCGACATCTATCAGGTCAATCTGGCCCAGCGCTTCGACCTGCCCGTCGCCGCGCCGGCGTGGGACCTGTTCGAGTCCCTGCTGCAATCCTCCCCGGCGCCCTTCGCCGCGGCCCTCGACTGCGGCGATTTCACCCTGCTCTCCAGTTCGCCGGAACTCTTCCTCCGCCTCAGCGGAAACCACATCGTCACCCGCCCGATCAAGGGCACGCGCCCGCGCGGCGACTCGCCCGAAGCCGACCAACGCCTCGCCGCCGAACTCCTCGCCAGCGAGAAGGAACGCGCCGAGCTCGTCATGATCACGGACCTCCTCCGCAACGACGTCGGCCGCGTCGCCGAGTTCGGTTCCGTCCGCGTCCCCGACCTCCTCCGCCTCGAAGCTTTTGCCCAGGTCCAGCACCTGGTGTCGACGGTCGAAGGCCGGCTCCGTCCCGGGCTGTCCCACCTCGAAGCCCTTGCGGCGTGCTTCCCCGGCGGCTCCATCACCGGCGCGCCCAAGCTCCGCGCCATGGAAATCATCGACGAACTCGAACCCGTCGCGCGCGGTCCCTACTGCGGATGCCTCGGCTACCTCGGATTCAACCGCGAAAGCCAGCTCAGCATCACCATCCGGTCCGCCGTCATCCGTCAACGCCACGCCTGGTTCCACACCGGTGCCGGCATTGTCGCCGATTCCATCCCCGAGGCCGAACTCGACGAAACCCTCGCCAAGGCCCGCGGCCTGTTCGCCGCCTTCGGCTGCCAACCCGCGCCTGTTCCCGCCCTGCCATGACCCCCACCTTCGCCTGGCTCAACGGGCGGCTCCTGCCCGAATCCGAGGCCGTCCTGCCCGTGCTGGATCGCGCCGTCCTTTGCGGCGACTCGCTGTTCGAAACCGTCCCCATCCGCCACGGCCGCCCCTTCCAATGGCAGGCCCACCTCGACCGCCTCGACGCCGGAGCCGCCCTCACCGGGATCACCCCCGGACTCTCCCGAGCGCAGTGGACCGAAGCCCTCACTGCCCTCCTCACCGCCAACAAGGCCCGCCACGGAGCCGTGCGCCTCACCGTCACCCGGGGCGTCGGACGCCGCGGATACTCCCCGCGCGGTGCCGATTCACCGAACCGCATCCTGACCTGGCACCCCGCCGAACCCATCGAACGTCCGCATCCCGGGTGGCACCTCCGGACCAGCCGTTTTCGCCTCGCGTGCGACGATCTCCTCGCCCCCGCCAAGCACGGCTCCCGTCTGCTCCAGGTTGTCGCCCGCGCCGAAGCCGAGGCCGCCGGAGCGGACGAGGCCCTGTTGCTCGATACCAACGGGTGCATCGCTGAAGCCACTTCCGGAAACCTCTTCTGGATCGACGCCAACGCCGTCCACACCCCGCCGCCCGACGCCCCCGCGCTCCCGGGCATCACCGCCGCGTGCCTCCGTCCCCTGCTCGCCGCCCGTGGCCTGGACCTTCGCGAAACGCGCGCCCCCATCGACGCCCTCCGCGAATCGCGCGGTGCCTTCCTCACCCTCAGCACCCTCGGCATCGTCCCGATCCTCTCGCTCGACGGCGCCGTGCTGGATGTGCCCGCCGAAGTCCCCCAACTCGCCGAAGACCTCCTGCGCTGGATGGACCAGCACGAACCAACCCCAACTTGAGGCGGCCGCCTCCGTGGATCGATCGGGGAGGCGACGTCCTCGTCGCCGTTCCAATGCAGATTCCCAAGGCGATGAGGACATCGCCACCCCGCATCGGGCTGGATGGGTGCCCGTGTCGGAACGGCTCGAGACCCACCCTTCCCCAAAAACACCGGTTGAACCCGCGCCCGCAATACCCCACACCAAGGGGAAAACGTTCGTTGCCGCGCACATGACACCGTCGCAGGTCCGCACCGCATTGCCCGTCCGCATCCGTTTCGCCGGAGGCTTCCTCCGCGCCTTGGTCCTCCCGCTTTCGCCCATTTCGTACTGATCCGCCCCACCCCACCCCACGCCACACCTTCCATGCTCCAACTCGCACGTTACTCCATCGGCACCGGCGACCGCTTCGCCCACCAGGCCAAGGCCCAGCTCCAGGCCTGCGCCCAGATCACCAAGGACGGCTTCCCCGTCGTCCCCGTCTGGAACAAGTCCAACCGCGAACACACCTTCATCGGATCCGAACCCGCCTCCGTCCTCGCCGCCGCCCAGGCCGCCGTGAAGGCCCTCGACTGGAAGCACCCCTGGCACGTCGACGCCGACCATATCCGCCTCGAGACCGTCGACCGATTCCTCCCCCACTCCGACTTCTTCACCATCGACGTCGCCGACAGCATCGGCCGCGCCCCGGAACCCGGTCAGGTCGACGCCTTCATCGACCGCCACCCCGAACTCGTCGGCACGGTTGCCATCCCCGGCACCACCGAACCCATCACCACCACCCGCGACGAGATCGCCCGTTACGCCACCCGTTTCCTCCAGGCCGTCGCCGAGGCCGGCCGCATCTTCCGTCACATCGAGGCGAAGAAGGGCGCGGGCAATTTCATCGCCGAGGTCTCCATGGACGAGACCGACGAACCCCAGACGCCTCCCGCCCTCGCCGTCATCCTTGCCGCGCTCGCCGACGAGAAGGTTCCCGTCCAGACCATCGCGCCCAAGTTCACCGGCCGGTTCAACAAGGGCGTCGATTACGTCGGCGACCTCGCCCAGTTCGAACGGGAGTTCAACGACGATCTCGCCGTCATCGCCTGGGCCGTCGCCCGCTACGGCCTCCCCGCCAACCTCAAGCTCAGCGTCCACTCCGGCTCCGACAAGTTCTCGCTCTACCCGATCATCCGACGTGCCCTCAAGCGCACCGGAGCCGGGGTCCACCTGAAGACCGCCGGAACCACCTGGCTCGAAGAGGTGATTGGCCTCGCCGAAGCCGGTGGGGAAGGCCTCGCCTTCGCCCGCGGGATCTACCTCTACGCCCTCGAACACGTCGACGAACTCTGCGCCCCGTACGCCTCCGTCATCGACATCGACCGCTCCCGACTGCCCTCGCCCGACGAGGTCAACGGCTGGGACGGCGAACGCTTCGCCGCTGCGCTCCGCCACGAGCCTGAGGACCCGCGCTTCCACAGCGGTTTCCGCCAACTCATCCACGTTTCCTTCAAGCTCGCCGCCAAGCAGGGCCAGCGTTACCTCGACCTCCTCGACCAGAACGCCGAGATCGTCGGACGCAACGTCACCGACAACCTCTACCGCCGGCACCTCCGGCCGCTGTTCATCGGCTGATCGCCCCACGACGCACCACGCACCCTTTCCCGCGATTTCCATCTCCGGCTTTACGTATGCAAAAGCGTTTCCTCGGCCGCACCGGCCTGCATCTCCCGATCCTCGGCTTCGGAGCCTCCTCCCTCGGTCAGGAGTTCCGATCCGTCACCCTCGATGAAGCCATCGCGAGCGTACGCGTCGCCCTCGACCTCGGACTCAACTTCATCGACACCTCCCCGTTCTACGGCCGCGGCATGAGCGAGGTGCTCCTCGGCGTGGCCCTGCGCGATGTCCCCCGCGAGTCCTATACCCTGTGCTCGAAGCTCGGCCGGTACGACCTCCAGCACTTTGATTTCTCCGCCCGCCGCGTCGCCGAATCCATCGACGTCAGCCTTCACCGCCTCCGCACCGACCACCTCGACATCATGCTCTGCCATGACATCGAGTTCGTCCCCATGCAGCAGATCGTCGACGAGACCATCCCCGCCATGCGACGCGCCCAGGCCGCCGGCAAGATCCGCTTCATCGGTTTCTCCGGGTACCCCCAGAAGATCTTCCGGCTCATCGCCGATCAGACCGACGTCGACTGCGTCCTCAGCTACAACCAGTACACGCTCCAGAACACCCGCTTCGCCGAGGAAACCGTGCCCTACCTCAAGGCCAAGGGCATCGGCGTGATGAACGCCGGTCCGTTCAGCGCACGCCTCCTCACCAACGCGCCCCTGCCCGCCTGGCTCAAGGAACCCGAGTCCGTCAAGGCCGCCGCCCGCGCCGCCGCCCAACTCTGCGCCCACCGCGGCGTCGACATCGCCCAACTCGCCCTCCAGTACTCCTGCGCCAATCCCGACATCACCACCACCATCGCCGGCTCCGCCAACCCGGAGAACATCCGCCGCTGGGCCAACTGGCTCGCCCAACCCGTCGACGCCGACCTCCTCGCCGAGGTCCTCGCCCTCTTCGCCCCCGTCAAGAACCTGGGCCACAAGGAAGGCCTCCCCGAGAACAACTGATCCCGTCCACAGATCCTACGGATCCCGGACATCCACAGATTTCACAGATTTCACAGATTGTCGGGCACCTGAACAAGCCACCGTCCTCGCCCTCGCCGACACCACGCCCCCCGCATCCGCCTACCCCTCCATCCGTGGATCAACACCCCACCCCATCTGTGCAATCTGTGTAATCTGTGGACCATAGCCCCACCCCATCTGTGCAATCTGTGTAATCTGTGGATAACCCACTCTGCGAAATCTCCCCATGAAGGCCCTCCAACTCGAAAAGCCCCTCTCCTGGGTCCGGCTCGACATCCCCGAACCCCTCCCCCCGGGCCCCGGTGAAGCCCTCGTGCGCGTCCATCGCGTCGGCATCTGTGGCACCGACCTCTCCGGGTACCTCGGCAAGATGCCGTTCTTCTCGTATCCTCGGATTCCCGGACACGAGCTCGGCGTGGAGATCCTCGCCGTCGGCCCGGACGTCACCCATCTCCAACCCGGTGACCGTTGCTCGGTCGAGCCCTACATCAATTGCCAGCAGTGTTACGCCTGCAAACGCGGCCTCACCAACTGCTGCATGAAGCACCAGACGCTCGGCGTCATGTGCGACGGCGGACTCGCGGAACGCATCCTCCTTCCCGCGCGAAAGCTGCACCCCGCCAACGCCCTTTCCCACGATCAGGCCGCCCTCGTCGAGACCCTCGCCATCGGCTGTCACGCCGTCGACCGCGCCCAGCCCAAGCCCGGCGAAACCGTCCTCGTCATCGGTGCCGGTCCCATCGGCTTGTCCGTCGTCGAGTTCGCCCGCCTCTCAGGAGCCCAGACCGTCGTCCTCGACATCCAGGCCTCCCGACTCGACTTCGTCCGCGACCGTCTCCACGTCCCCCACACGATCCTCGCCCGCGGCGACGACTCCGACTTCACCGCCCTCGCGAACCTGACCAACGGCCAGATGGCCGACGTTGTCATCGACGCGACGGGCAACGCCCGTTCCATGGTCCGTGCCATGGAATTCGCCGCCCACGGCGCACGCATCGTCTACGTCGGCATCACGCAGACACCCCTCGAACTCCCGCACGCCCCCGTCCTCCACCGACGCGAGCTCACCCTCATGGCTTCGCGCAACGCGCGTTCCTCCGACTTCCCCCGCATCATCGACCACATCGCCGCGGGCCGCATCGACACGAACCCGTGGATCACCCACCACGCCCCCATGGACGCCGTCCCCGACATCTTCGCCGACTGGGTCAAACCCGAGACCGGCGTCATCAAGGCGATCGTCGACGTCGTCCACTGATGCGGCGGGATTTTGGGGAGGGACGATCCACAGATTTCACCGATTCCACAGATTCCTAGGGAGGGGAACAGGGGCTGAGCTGATTCGAGGCTAAGCCTCCCAAAGCCGGAGGCGTTGCAGCTGACAGCCTGGGGTCGCGTCTAAATATTTTGCATTTCATACCACCCCGTCTCGGCGTGCCACTCCCCCCCCCTACCACACACACCAATCAACCAGAGTGTGGAGGCCGAGATCGCCGGGCTCCATTCGTGTCCGTTCGCGAGTTTCGTGGTTCAAGTCGTGGTTCAAGAATGAAAACCCGTGGCGACCCTTCTTCGTCCAAGGCAGCCAAGGTGGGCGCGTCTTGACACTGCCCCCGTAAGGAACGGGGTGGCGACGTCCTCGTCGCCGTTCCAAAGCTATTCCCAAGGCGATGAGGACATCGCCGCCCCGAATCATTTCCAAAAGGGGGCGGTGTCAAGATGCGCTCAGCCAAGGCCGGCTTCCCGCATGATCGCCTTTTGGGCTCTTTGCAATGGAGTGATTTCTCACGCCCGCTTCGCTCAAGACGCCAAGACGCCAAGACAGGGAGAGAACAGCATCCCCTCTTCCTCTCTTGGCGTCTTTGCGTCTTGGCGTGAGCCAATTCGTGCCCTTCGTGCGTTTCGTGGTCCAGGAACCTCGGATCCCTGAACCACGGATCACACAAACCCGACGAATCCTTCCATCGACGACGCCATCATCGGGAGCAGGGTCATCCCGACGAACCCGGTGCCTTTTCTTTTCCCAGCCACCGGGGATAACCTCTCGCCATGATCCTCCCGCACCTGCTTCTGGTCCTGCTGTTCGGCCTCCTCGTGCCGGCCGGCAACGTTCGCGCGGACTCCCCTGCCACGCGCCTCTCCTGGACCAACAACCTCCTCATCGTCCGCGACGCACGCCTGCCCGGCGGATCCCTCGAGGTGTTCTACCTCGAAGCCTTCTGCCTCCCCGGCGGTCACCAGCGCAACTGGGGCCAAACGCGCATCCCGCATCAGACCACCCTCCTCAACGCCACCCCCGACGGCTCCGAACTCCGCTTCCGCTCCACCATCGGACCCGACACCGAAGTCCTCCACGAAGTCCGCACCGGCCGAGACGGAACGCTCGTCGAGATGGACTTCCTCATCACCCACCGCGGCACCCAACCGTGGCCGATCCAGTGGTTCCAACCCGCCTGCATCCGCGTAGACCGCTTCACCGGTGCCAGCCAATCCAACTACACGGCCCGCAGCTTCGTCTTCACCCGATCCGGCCGCACCCCCCTCGACGCCCTCCAGCGCACCACCAACGCCCTGTACCCCGGCGGCCAGGTCTTCCTTCCTCACTGGATCGAGGAACGCGACGCCAACCCTCGCCCGGTCGCCCTGGATCGCATCACCAATGGGATCATCGGAGCAGTCTCGGCCGATGGTTCCTCCGTGCTCGCCATTGCCAGCGACCGCACCTTCGAACTCTTCGAGGGCGTCTACGTCTGCCTCCACAGCGACCCTTGGATCGGCGGCCTGCAACCCGGCGAATCCCGACGCATCCGCCAGAAGATCTACCTCCTTCCCAACGACACCCAGCAACTCCTCCGCCGTTACACCGAGGACTTCCCCGACCAGACCCCGGGCCGGTTCTGATCGAAGCCGAGGAAGGACAATGGGGTCGCGTCTAAACATTTTACATTTCATCCCGTCCCGGGGCGGCGCTCCGGGCACAGCTCGGGCGACGACGACGTCGCCACCCCGTCTCATGCAGGAAGAGTGTCGGAGTACGGAAGTCCTCCGGACAACACCAGACAGCTCACGGAAGGATACGGCCGCCTGAGGGCCGGGGAACCACGACCAACCGGAGGAACTGAGGATCCCCGGAGGTCGGGACGAAGATGGAGATGCCGCGGCCGGTGCCCATGACCTCACGCAGGTTGGCCTCGCCGGTGGGATGACTGGCAAACCTCGCGGGGTTCACGATGACTCCCGCCTCCGTCCATTGGGCATTCTCGAGACGGTAGGTCTTTCCCGGAACCGTGAAGAACCTCAATTGGACGGACTCGACGCCTTCCACCTGTTGGATCTCCAGGTTCAACAGGTCCTCGGGATTGGCCGGATCCGTCCCTGCCCGGTACTCGTCGAGGTTGATCACACCATCGCCATCGGAATCCGCCGTAGCGCGAACGCGGGCTGGCTCGAAGAGGTTCCCATCGCCCAGCGCATCCCAGATCCATTCGCGCAGGCTGTCCGGCAATCCATCCTGGAGCGAATCGGTTCCCGAGCTCAGGTCGAGGCGCACCACAGAACCTGCCAGCAGGTTGCAGATGAAGTTGGTGCTCAGCACCGTCTTCCCTGTACTGCGGTCCAGCAACCGGATCGTCAGTCTTTCCCCGGGTGCCACGACGTCATGGTTGTAGTCTCCCCCGCGCCCGCCGCTGTCGTAGGGAACCCTCACGACATAGTTGTAGTCCCGGCCGTTCGCGGAGCCGAGCTTCTGGGAGAGGATGCGGGCCCCGTCTACGTCGACCTCGACGAGGTCATCGGACGAGTACGGCCAACCATACTCGTCCGCGAAGAGCCCGTAGAAGGTCAGCGAAGGCAAGGGGAGTCCCGCGTGCGACCGACCCCAGCAGACAAGCCCGGCGATCAGGCACCCAAGAAGGATTCGAAGGGTTCTCATGGTTGGTTCGTTCAGTTGCCGGAGTACGAATAAGTGTCCAGGTGCAGGTGGATGTCGGTCACCCCTTCGATCAATTCGTCCAGGGCGTCGGAGGGTGACGCGGACAGCGCAGAACCCGGAATGATGAGCACCCATTGGGTATTCCACGCAGATCGACCAATCAACCGGGTGTCATAGGGGACGCGCGCCATCGCCGAGAGTTCATCGCTGTCGAAGGCGAGCATCGGTGCGTGTCGGCGGATGGAGTGGACGTTGTCGATGCCCACTCCCACCAACGGCAGACCTACGCTTCCGGAAGCCGTGGGGAACGGGATCGGCCAGACCTGATCGATGACACGCCAATCGCGGACGGAATTCCCGCCGGTCAGCGGCGTGCGCTGCCGATCCACGCCAACGGGCGCGAGATAGACACGCGGCGACCGCGTCAGGACCTGTCCCAGAACCTGGCGAAAACCCTCGAAGCTGATGGCTGCACCGCGGACCTTCGTCGTGAATTGCGCGGAGTCGAAGACCGTGTCGCCGCCGGCGAGCGCGAACCCGAACAGGTTACGACCGGCGGTGATCTCGGTGGAGAATGGGATCACCAAGGCAGGTTCGTTGGTTCCCATGGGACTGTACGCCTGGCAGAAGTTCCGGAACTCAGGAACCTGTCGGATGTCCGGAACCCGGAAGCTGTGCAGCACGTTCCTCCATGCGTTCTCGTTGCCCGCCTCGGTGGCGGAGTTGGTGGATCGTCCAATCCGGAACAATTCCTGACGGAGGGAGATCCGATGTGTTTCGCGGGTTGGATTGTTGATGCCGAACCGTCCCTTGAGCACCGACCAATTCGCGCTCATCCGTGCCAGGATCGAGGAGAGCGTGCCCGCCGCGCTGCTCCCCGGCACCGGTTGGCCGTCCCTGAGATCGCCCAGTTGCGTGGCACGGAGGGTCTCCCCGAGGAAATCGCCCGCGTGGCCTGAGACGACCTCAGGATCCAGAAGTCCGGTCTCGTAATCGTAGACCCGGGCGGCCGCATACACGTAACGCGACGCCTGCTCGAAGGCGCTCAGGTATTCCACCAGATCCTCGTTCCGGAATGTCCGGAAGATCACATCCGCATACCGCGCCTCCTGGATACGCGAGGCATTCCCTTGTCGGAACGCCACCAGGTCGGCCTGCATCTGGTTCCCCTTGGCAACCAGGCTCAGGTACGTCTGCCATGCCTGACGCAGCGCGACCGCCGCGCCGTAGACAGAATCGCTGTCTGCATTCAAACGGCTCAGTAGCATGGACGTCTCCATCACGGTCTGCGCCTGTTCCTCGGCATCCGCAAACGCCGCGTCATTGTCGGCAATCTGGCTATCCAGCTGCTCCGAGGTCTTTCCGGCGGCAAAGCTCGCGAAGTTTGCAGCGTCCTTTGCCGAACCAATCAACTCCTCGCCGATCAGCTTCGTGATGGCCAGCCCGACCCGCGCTGGGAACGACAGGTCACCACCGGCCGCCAATCCTGCGATGAATGACTCCGGCATCGGATCCTTCGAAGCCTCGTAGGCGGACTGCACCTCCGCATCCGCGATCTCGAGCGTCGCGATCACCGCATCCAAGCCCTGCTGGAGGAGGTCCACCACCTGCTTGCGCTGCTCCAGCGAATCCCCGATCGCCCCGAACTGCTCCGAGTAGGCATTGTGGTCCCGCAGGCGCTGAAGCCGCGCCTCGAGTTGATTCTTCCGATCGTCCATGTGGGACACCGCGGCGCGGAGTGAGATCCACGCGCGGACGTAATCTCCCAGCGCGCCCTGGATCTTCCCGTAGCTCGCGCGTTGCCCGATCCAACCGGCCGGCAGCACCGGGATTCCGTCGCTGTTCACCGAATAGGTCACATTCGTCCCCACGGCCGTCAGTGTGTCGAGATTCACACCGGTGACCTGATAGCGCGCATGGAAGCTCACGTTGGTCACCGCGCCGGCGTCCGCAGGATTGAACAGGTCCCGGTCGAGATAATTGAAGTGATACAGATCCGGCCCCTCGTAGCCCGATGCGTAGATGCCCGTCGGCCCAACGTCGTCGCGATACGGCGTCCCATAGAGGTCGATCAATTGGGCGTTGAACTCGGCTTCGCGCCGTTCCACCTGCAGGCGGAACGCCTCGAGCGAGACATCCTGCCGGCGAAGGTTCAATCCGGACTCTTCCGAGCGTTTCAGCACGGCTTCCGCCGAGCGAAGGGCCGCCACCGCCCGCGCGTACACCTGCTCGAAGTGGCTCTCCCCCGCATCCACCCGCAGCGGATCCACGTCGAACGGCACCACGTTCGCCGCGACGCCCATCGGGCTGTCGCCGCGGTCGATCTCGTCCTGCTTGTCCTGGAGGGTCCCCATCAGGTCCGACAATTGCCCGATCTCTGGCACGGTGCTGCGCGAAACCACCTGAGGTGAGTCGCCCGGTACTCCCTCGGGCAGCAAGGAGTTCAGCACCATCCACTGGTAGAGGACGCCCTGGCTCGAGCGCTGTCCCCACTCGGTGGCGGAACCGGCCCGTAGCGTGTTGGCATCCGAAAACAGGGCTCTCCTGCTTGGGTCGCCCGGGTCATAATCGCGTCGGAAGGTCCGATCCATGATCTCCATGGATGTGCGCGCCAACTGCAGTGCCGACGACGCCATCTTGCGTTCGTCGACGTAGTCGAAGGTCACGTTCACCCCGCCGATCGACTTCACTTCCGCACGCGGAATCCACGTGAAATTCGTGTTCGTCAGCAGCCGGTAGTACTCCGTCAGCGACGTGAGGAAATGCCCGTACGCGTCGCCATGCCCCTGGGGATAGAGCTGCGCTGCGTCGGCCTCGGTGATGCTGCCGTTCGGATCGCCACTCAGGCTCGGGATGCCGTAGTTCAGGGCGTAGGCGGGCTCCCCGCCATTCACGCCCTTGGTGAAGTTCCAATACAGCCGGTTGTACACCGGATGCGTTGTCACCGGAGTCGACGTGGTGTTGTCCAACCCCCGGAGCAGTGCCAACTCCTCCTCCAGCAGGTTGGGAACAATCCCTTGGAAGGCGAACAATGCGGACGCTCGGGACCCGAAGGCCTCACCGACCAATTCCCTCGAACCCCACGCCACCGTCGGATCCTTGGCGTCCGCCAGGGCCTCGTCCCCCAGCAGGGTGTACAGTTCGTTGAGCTTGCTCGCCGCGTTCAGCAGTGACGCATTGACATCATCGTCGCGATAACCGGCATCAATGCTCAGGTTGCGCGCCTGCTCCAGCAGCGTCTCGTAGATCTCGATCAACCCGTAGTCGCCCGCATTTTCCATGTTCAGCGGTACCGCGCCCACGAAGCGCTTGCCGGCTTGCGACAGGATGCTGGTCCGAAGATCCAGATGACTGTTCGCCAGTGACTCCAGCCTCTGCTCGTAAGGGTTGATCCCGTCCAGTGCCCGCGACAGCCAGTTCTCCACCAGAACCGGCGCCGTCCACCCGGACCAGTTCGAATTGGGTGCCCCCGGCGCCAGGCAACGCCACCGGCAGGAGAAGTACTCATCCTTCAGCGTCAACAACCCGGGGCCTCCAAAGACCACCCGGGCCAGCCCAGTCGTCACCGGCACCAACCGGGTCCACCCCGTGGGTCGAACCCCGGGATCCGGAGGCGCCTGACCATTGCTGGGCGGCGAGTAGCGCCAATCGAACTCGTACAAGGACGCATCCCCTCCGAAGTCGCCCGAGTGCCGTAACGTCGTGTACTGATCGAACTTGTTCGCCGAGTACACCACCACGATCCGCCCTGCAAAGAGCTGGGTCGGATCCACCCGGATGGGAACCACGCTCACCGGATCCCCCGTCAGGTTCAGGTTGGTACGCGTGTTGAAGCCCAGCGTCACGCGTCCGCCCGCCACTCCCGTCGGCACGAGCACCAGCGAATCAAACGGCACCTCCGCATTCGGGATGAGGTTGGCCGACTGGCGCAACTGCCCAACCGCCGCCACCCAGGCTGGCTCACTGCTCAACCCGTGCAGGATCGAGAAATCGCTGTTCGAATCCGACACCGACCCCAGCCAGGCCGGCAACACGTAGGGAAAATCCGTCACCGGCCGGACAATCGATCCGCGCAACTCCAGCAGCCTGGACACCGGATCCCAGGAAACGCGTTCCCGCAGGTGCGGCGGCAGCTGCGTGAAGTAGGTCTTCCCCAGCCGGACATCGGTCGCGGTGTTCACCCCCGCCAGGCTGTCCAAGCGCGCAATCGTCGGCGTCGATGGATCCATCAACCTCGCCGACACCTTCCCCACCGCGGCCGCATCGTCGTGCAGGATCTCCACCGACGACTGCCCGGTCACCGCAGGCAGGTAACCCACTCCGGACCCAGAGGGCATCGCATCGGACAACGTCTGCCCCAGCGCCAACGTCGGAATATTCGTCGGCCACTCAACCACATATCGGATCACCATGGCGTTGCTCGTATTGCCAAAGGGTACCGGCATTCCTGGCGTCCGGATGCCCAGACTCGACGGCCAGAAGAAGCCGTCCTGCATCGGGTAGAACCAGCGCGACGGAACACTGTCCGGAGTCGTCGCCGAGGCCGACCGCGCCCACCAATAGAATCGCCGATCCTGGTACAGGCGACGGTTGGGATCCTCCCCAGGCAACGGACCCGACAACACCGAGGTCGGAAGGTCCACCATCGGCTTCGGGGCCTGGAGCAGGTTCCCGACCAACAGGCGCCGATCAAAGGTGGGATGCGCCGCATTCGTCGAAACGACGCGGATGGGTTGCAGGTAAGTCCAGCCATTGCGGGCCCGATCGCCGTACTCCAGCAACAGGTACCCCGGCGACGTCTCGGGGCCATTGAGATCCCAGCGCAAGGCATAGGCCGCCGAACCAACGATCAGTCCATGTTCTTCGTTCGGATTGTAGCCAGCCGCCACTGGATCGTTCTGGGAGTAGAGCGAAGGACGATCCCAACCCGATGGCACCGTGAACCCCTCCGAATCCTGCCCCGCGATCGCCAGCACCGGAGCCCCCAGCGGATCCATCAGGCGGTAACGCGTGACGAGCCCTGGAAATCGCAACGGCTGATCCATGAAGGGGCCCGAAACGGCCATGGGCCACCAGACCTCCATGACGCGGTTGGTCTCCAGATCGTTGACGGGGAGGATCCGTCCCTGATCCCGATACACGCCCGGATGAAACGCCGTTCCCGAGCGGATGATCCCGCCGGTCACTTCGACCGCTGGCACGGACGAAACCGTGCTCCCCAGCAGGACGCCCCCGGAATAGGTCGCCCGCCCTCCACGTGCCAGATCCGGGAGCTTCACCTGGTCCGTTCGCACCCCCACCAGCGGCTCCACCCGATCAAACCGGAACCAGTGCAGGAGGTCCGGGTCCGACAGATCCACGGACTGAAGACGGTCGACCGCGATTTGCTCCGCTGTCCGTCGCCCCCTGTAAAAACGGAGATCCTCGAACTCGTACGCTCCGGCCTGCCCGGGGCCCACCGTCCCCATCAGGAACCTCGAACTGAGAAGACCCGAACTCGAATGCGAACTGGTCGCTTCGGCCGTCCCATCGACATACAGCGTCAGCGAGCTCTGGTTGATCGCTAGGGCCACATGATGCCACGTGTCCTGCGCGAGGATCTGGGTTCCCGTCTGGGTCTGACCATCAACGGTCAAAGACAGTGCTCCCTGCGACCACGCGACGCTGGCGTAGCTGGCGGAAGCGCTGCTGTTCAGCGCCTGCAACAGGTTGACCTGACCCGAACCGCTCCCCGTGAAGAACCAGAACTCCACCGTCATGTTCAGGGGCCGCCGCCACACGAAGGGAACCTCCAACCGCTGGTTCCCGCCGGAGAAGGCCAACCTTTGTTGCAATGGATGCGGCACTGTTCCCCACGTGGAGGGATTGCCATATCCCAGGAAAAAAGCACCGGTCACCGAGTCGAGTACCTGGAACTGCGCGCCATCGGTCGCTTGATAGGGCGTGCCGGACTCCTGCCACTCGGGGCGGATCAGATGCACCAACCCGGGCTCCCCACTACCCATGATCCGAGCCTGGCCGGTGTGGATCTCCGTCACGGCCAGGGCCCGATTCCAGAGCCGGATCTCCTTCAACTCGCCGCTGAAGCCCGATTGAGCGGGAACCGTAGCCGGCACCCCCTGCCAATCCTTCCCGATCGTCCACTGCAATGTCAGTGGCCCGTGCGACTCCCCGGGCTCGACCTGGGAAAAGGCATTCGTCGCATCGAGACTCCCGTTCACCAGCAGGGAGAACTGGCCGGGGCGTTCGCGTCGCAGGGCGACATGGTTCCACTTCTCGCCAACCAACGCCGTGGTACCGATCAGCGTCGAGATCACCGCACTGTTCCTACCCCGCACATCAAGACGCAGGACATTGGTCTGGATCGAGAGGGCGAGCTGGACGTTGGCCTGCTGCGGATAGTCGAGGAACGCCATCAACGCCTGCGAGTTCGCGAGCGATTGCGGCTTCACCCAGAACTCCAGCGTGAATTCCGGATCGAGGACCGTCGCCTGGCTCAGGTGCATCCCGCTCCCGTCGAACTGCAGCAGCGGCGCGTTCGTCATCGGCTGCAACGGCTTCGTCATGGGCCAGAAGACCTCCTGGTTGGAGATGTACGCCCCGTTCGTCCGCGCCACCACACGCACCGGCAGGAACCATACGTCCCGGCTATTCTGGTACTGGATCAAAGCCCGGCCCTCTCCCACGGCGACCAACGGGGCCGTCGGCGAATCCAACTTGATCACTCCACCCGGATCCTCCGACCACACCACACGCACCGTGTGGTTCGTCGGAACGGAAACGGTCGGGCTGGCGGACGGATTGGACGGATCGAACACGAAGTGGTTTGCCACCTGATCCCCCGGCCAGGTGATCGCGTACCAATGCGCCTCATAGGGCCACAGCACGTCCAGAATCCCCATCCTCTGCCAAAGGATCTGCGTCCGACTGGCATCCCCCAGCGGTTGCGTCGGGTCCGAATTCACCGCGGTCGCAAAGATCTGGTTCTGAAAGTGGCTGCCTTCCGCCGTCCACTGCACGACGTAATCCGAGGCCTTCGTGATCGATGCGATCAATTCCTCCGCCACGTCCGCTCCTTCCGTCGGAAGCAACCGGTCACCCAAGACGAGGCTCGACCGATGCACCCGGGCCGGTCCCACGTACACGATCTCGTACCCCACGGAATTGTCGAAGGTCGGGGTGTCGAAATATTCGAGGATCAAATAGCCACTCTGCGCCCGCGCTCGCAGCAGCGCATTGTCATCAATCCACACGGCCGGCAACCCCAGGTTGCTCCCGGCCAGCGCTGATCGCGCCGACTGCCCCGCTCCCGTGACCTGGGAATTCGTCGGCGAGAAATCGGGCACCGTCTCGTTGTAGCGCAACTTCGCGTGGAGCCGGTTCAGGCTGACCGCATACTCCGAATTGTCGGGAAGCGTGTTGAGGTTTGTGTTCACGGCCCCGGGCGACAGGTTGTCCGTCCAGAACAACCGCGACGCCGCCCGGTTCGGGATCGCCCCGATGTTGTAAGTCACCGTCCGAGATGTCCCGTCGACCAACGTCCATGCCACCTGGCACACCCCGGCCTGCGACGCCACCAACTGACGCCGGGATGCCATGAAGAACGCCGCGTTGGTCGGCGTCACCGTTGGCACCCGCGTCAGATCCACCCGCGGTGGGGGCGTGATCACATCGCCAAAGGCAAAGTCCGGCGAAGCCCCATAGACCGGCATCCCCATCGTCCAGGAAGCCAACCGGAAGCGCCCCGCTCCACGCTCCGAAGGACGACTGTTCGTCGCGTAGGAAGTCCCGCTCGCAAGGGTCGCCGAGGCGTTCGCCTGGGCAACACCCGGCCGCAGGACGTTGTCATAGGCTGGCTTGACACTGAACACCTGCCCCCGGACCACGGCCGCCGCCAGGATCCCGAGCACCAGCATCCACCGGGCCGCTCTCCAACAAGGGTCGATTCTCATGATCAGGTCGGACGTGGTTTGTGTGGATCACGCCTTCAATCAACCCGGATGATGAACGCCAGCGCGTAGTAAGGAGGACGCAGGTCGATCGGATCCACCCCACCGCCGGAATTTCCATACGCCACATCAGATCGCCGCCGGACCCACGACAGGTTGTTGTCACCGTCACTGCCGCTGTCACTGCCCCGATAGTTGTTTCCGCCTTCCGAACCCGTATCCAGCCCGTCCGGGGACTGCGAGGAACCGCTGATGTTGTGCTCCGCAAAGATCGTGTCCTTGTAGGTGTGCTGATGGGGCGGAAGGTTCGCCGCACTCAACGTCACCGAAGTGCGACCGCCCACGGTTCCGACGCCCACCGTGGAACTCGCTCCCACGATGAAGCGGTCCCTCAGGTCCGGAGTCGTTGAACCCGTCGAAGTCCGCCCACCATCACAAAGGGCCCAACCGGCCGGGATCGCGGTCACGCTTCCACTCCACATGATGATCCCACCCACAGGAACAAAGCCACCCCCCGACGTCGCCCCGGCGCTCAAGGTTCCGGTCACGCGGGCGCTCCCGTTCACGGTTGCATTCCCGTTCACGGTCGCCGCGCCGGAAACCGTCAGATTCGGCACCGTCAGCGCACCGCCCAACGTGCTGGGCGCCGTGCTCCCCGGTTGCAGGAACTGGCCCGGCAACAATCCTCCGAGCGTCCCGGCGTTGGTCGCGTAGGCGGAGAAGTCCGACATCCGCGCCGCCTGCGCCACCAGCGCGTAGGGCGATGACAGCAACCGCATCCTGGGCGAGATCTCCTGCGGATTGTTCAGCGTGGCCCCGCTGCTGTCGGTGAGCACCGTCAGCCCCAGGTAGGGCGTCGTGGTGGCTCCGAGACCGGCGAGGATGTTCGTTCCCTGCGCATTGCCCAGCGTGCCCCCGCCTTCGCCCAGCACGACACTGAAGTTCCCTCCCGAGATCACCACCGAGTGGCTTGCCCCCCAGAGCGTGCTCGCTCCGCTCGGACTTCCATACAACCGGAACGCGATGCTGTAGGTACCGTCCGTCACGGCGGCACCTGAACTGTTCAGCAATCGCCCCTGGTAATTGATCGAGCCGGGAACGTCATTCACGGCCAGCACCGGCACCACGGCGAGGCCAATCACACACACGAACGATAGGATGGATTTCATGGTCATTCGGGGAGCAAGCATCAGTAAAGGTTTGGATCCGGGCTGACCCGGGTAAGCTGGAAGGTTCCCTGCACGGTGATGGCCTGCCGGCGCAATCCCAGGACGGTTTCCTGATAGACGCCCTGGGCAGTTCCATAGGTCCACAGTGGAACGGCCGGCGCAGAGCCAACATCCACCAAGCCCGGCGACGAGGCAGTCACGGTCACGGTGGCCAGGCCCCGGTTCACCACGTTCGTGCCCACCGCACTTCCCTGCAGATCGAGGACGATCGATCCTGGATCGGTCAGATGCGGGACCAAGGCCACCTGCCGCACCAAGTGCCCCGGCAGCACACCGCTGCGCAGCACCACGTCATGGATCGATCCCCGCATCGACGTCTGTGCCGCACCCGGCCCGCTCCCGATCCACGTGTTGCCCCAATTGCCGGAAATCACCCTCGGCAGGTACCCACGCCCGTCAATCCGACCATTCACATACATGATCCCGCCCGAGGATGACTCGTACGTCACCGCCACGTTGAACCACGCGTCCTTCGGCACCGCGTTCGTTGTGACGATCGTCCCCGTGGATCCCGACCCGTTCCGCACCGTCATCGCCAGCGTCCCGGTGTTTCCCTGAAACCCCAACCGGACGAACGCTCCCGTCGAGGTATTGGTCAACACCATCAGGGACGCTCCGGCCTGCTGATGGGTGGCTACCTTGATCCAGAGTTGCGCCGTGAAGGATGCCGTGTTCGTGAACGCGGACAGCTGCACCGATTCCCCCGCGGCACCCGTGAACCGCAGTGCCGGCACCGTGGGCAGGAACGTTCCCGCCCCAACCTGCAGCGTGTCCCCGAAATGAAAGGCCACCCGACGCGTAATGCTGAAGGACTCCACGCCTGCCGGAAGCGGCGTACGGAAATCCTCCCCGAGGTTGTCGTGGTCCGGATGGTACCGGTGCACGAACGGATTGACCGCGTCATTGTGATCCACCGAAACCGTCCCCGAGAGGGTATCCCCGAAGCCGCCGGTCAGCAGGGTCGCTCCGCCCCGTGGCCAACTCGGGGCACTCACGCGTGACTGGATCCGCGATCCCGCCGGCACGTTGGTCAGCGTGCTGAACATCCGCGTCACGCGGTTCGTGCCCGAAACCACCTCCGCGAAGACGACCTGCGGGACCAGCCTTGCCGCTCCGCCCTCGTCCACGTGAACCATCACCCGGGTGTTCAAGGGCGTCGCCTTCGAAACCGCGAATCGAACCGGGTCCGGCTCCGCTTCCTGGGCAAACCCCGGCGTGTTCACCCCATTCAATGTGAGCGTCCCCACCCAGAGGCCCGCATGCAGTGGCGGTGCCGAAACCAGCGGAACCACCTCATCCGCCGGTGCCCCTGCCCGACGCACCGCTTGTTGGGAGGCACCCACCAGACTGCCCCGCCGCAACGACAGTCGGCTTCCCGCGACCTCAGCCGCCACCGGCACCAACTGCCGGTATCCGTGCCCCTTCTCCGTCACCTCGATCAACGCCTGGTACGTCGCGTTGGTGGCGGCCGAAGGCACCAAGTCCGCCGCGATCAATCCCAACCGCAACGTCCGTCGTTCTCCCGCCGCCAGCTTCACCGTCAACCCCTCGGCCAACCGGGTCACCACGCTCCCGCCATCCGCACGTGGCACCAACGCCGCCAATGGCACCGTTCCGGCCCGCATTGGCTGGCCCGCCGGGGCCTCCTCCGACTCCACCAACCGCAGCGTCAGCGTTTGCTCCCCGGACTCCACCGCGCTCACCAGGGTCATCGCCGACACCGTCACGTCCTGCCGGAATTGCACCGAGTTGTTCTCGTCGGGACCCAGCGCTTCAAACGGGTACGGATTGTGACTGTGCCCCCGCAGAATCGCCCAATACGCCCGCCCGGGGACTATGCGTGTGGCCTCGGGATTCCGGATCTGCGTCTCGAACGCGGTCAGCGGGTTCACCGTAAACAATGCCGACTCCTGTCCGGGCGCTGCCGAGACTTGCGGTGAATCCTTCAGGAACTGTCGAAAGGTCACTCGGTCGGTTTCGTGGATCGGAAACCCGGCCAGAACGACGTCGTTCGGGATCCAGTCGGATCGCGGTGGAACCGGAATGCCCCGGACACGAATCGTCACCGGAGCCGCATCATTCGGCAGGCGCACCAGATACGACTGTCCGCCGCGGACCTGCGTCAACGTGCTCAGGAATGACTTTTCACCCCCGCCCCGATACCACGTCAGCCAATGGTCCTGCCCGAGGATCTGGGCGGTCGCATCGGAAAGGAATGTGCTCGTCTGGAGATAGCGGTTGTAGAGCCACACTTCGCGGACCTGGGGTAGGGCTCCAAACACACTCTCGCAGGACGCATCCGCCGGCGTGACTTGCAGGGACACCGGATTGAATCCCGGCCCCAATCGGATCTCCTGCGTCACCCACTGCGCCGAGAGTCGTGGAACTGCCACCAGCACCACCACCCAGAGCATGGCGAGCAACCCGGTGCCCAACTGACCCAGCAAGGACGATGATCCCGTCCGTGCGGAGTGGGATGTGGATGGAGGGGGGGAAATGTCGAACCAACCCGAAGAACAGGGCTTTTTGGCCGTAAAAAGCCGGAACTGGACGCGTCTGGGGCGTGGAAAGGGACAGGTGGTCATGCTTCGGATCCTTGAAACCGAATCGAACTTCCCTGAAACCCTGCCCCCTCCCTAACCATTCGTGGGTATGCACACAAGGACGCAGTGAAGGAATGTTGCGCTCAGGGCGCATCTTGACACTGCCCCCTTTCGGAAGGGATTCGGGGCGGCGATGTCCTCATCGCCTTGGGAATGGCTTTGGAACGGCGACGAGGACGTCGCCACCCCGTTCCATGCGGGGGCAGTGTCAAGATGCGCCCATTGCGCTCACTCCAGGAATTTTTGCGGAGGGCTCTTCAACGCCACAACCCGCCAACCTCACCGCGGACGATCCCTTGAATCCGCCACGGCAAAGCAGGATCCTTGCTCCGATGCCATTCCAAGGAAACACGCGTCCAACGCCGACCGGAACCGCGCCTGCGCTCCTGACGCTGCTCGTCGCCCTTGGATTTCTCCTCGCTTTCGCGTCCGCGCGCCTCCATGCGCAGCAAATCGGTCCCCTGCTCGAAACTGGCCTGGCCCGCGTGGACATCTCCCCGACGAACGCGGTCCGGCTGATGGGTTACGCCGCCCGTGCGGACAGTCCCGCGCCCACCAACGTCCTCCAGCGGTTGCATGCGCGCGCCGTCGCCATCGGCTCCGGCACGCAGGCTGTCGTGGTGGTCACCATCGACAACTGCATCCTGCCCGGGGCCCTGACCACCGAGATCCGGCAACGCGTCGCGGCCCGCTCCGGCCTCGCGACCAACCGCATCGCACTCTCGGTCACCCACACGCACAGCGCCCCCTGTCTCACCGGAGCCGCCCCGAACATCTTCGCCCGCGACATCTCCGCCGAGGACCAGGCCCAGATCGACACCTACACCCGATTCTTCGTCGACCGAGTCGAACAGGTCATTCTGGCCGCGCTCGCCGATCGCCGTCCCGCCCGACTGTCGTGGGGCGAGGGACGCGTGGGATTCGCGAAGAACCGACGGACGCCTGGAGGTCCGGTCGATCACGCGCTCCCGGTGCTGCGCGTGTCCGAACCGAACGGGTCCGTGCGCGGTCTCCTTGCCAATTACGCCTGCCATTGCACGACGCTCAACGGCGGCCTCAACGCCTCGCACGGCGACTGGGCAGGCGTGGCTGCCCTCGACCTCGAATCAGGCCTGCCCGGAGCCACCGCACTGATCGCCATCGGATGCGGTGCGGATTCCAACCCGGACCCGCGCGGAACGATTGAACTCGTCGAACAACACGGCCGAAGCCTCGCCGCCGAAGCGCGCCGTCTGCTGGAACTCCCGCTCGCGCCGTTGACGGAAGCTCCCCGTGCCACCCAGGAGATCATCGCCCTTCCGTTCCAACCCCACTTCACCCGCAACCAATGGGAGAAGCGGGCGCAAACCCCGGGGATCGTCGGCCACCACGCCCGACGCTGGCTTGCCCGACTCGACCGCAACGAACCGCCGTCACCAACGCTCTCTTATCCCGTCCAGACGTTCACCTTTGGGACCAACCTCGCCATGGTGTTCCTCGGTGGCGAGGTCGTCGTCGACTACGCGCTCCGCCTGAAGACCGAACTCGACCCGGCCCGACTCTGGGTCAACGGCTACGCCAACGACGTCCCTGGCTACATTCCCTCCCGCCGCATCCTCCGTGAGGGCGGCTACGAGGCCGAATCCTCCCTCTGGTACTATGACCGTCCGCAGCAGTTCGATCCCGCCCTCGAGGACCAGATCATCGGCACCGTCCGTTCCCTTCTCGGGCCCGCTTTCCTGCCCGCGCCGAAGTCCGGTGAAATGACCCCGCCGAAGGAAGCCCGCCGCGCCCTCGAATCCTTCTCGCTGCCACCGGATCTCGCCATCGACCTCGTCGCCAGTGACGACCTCGTCCAATCGCCGGTCGCCATCGACTTCGGCGACGACGGCCGGCTCTGGGTCTGCGAGATGGCCGACTACCCCGCAGGCCTCAACGGCGGATTCGAACCCGGCGGACGGCTCAAGGTCCTCACGGACACCGATCGCGACGGACGATTCGATCAGGCCACCGTGGTGGCTTCCGGCCTCCCCTTCCCGACCGGACTGATGGTCTGGGGCGATCAGGTCCTCGTCTGCGCCGCACCCGACATCCTCCGTATTTCTGCGGACGGTTCCCGCCGCGAAGTCCTGTTCACCGGATTCGCCACACACAACTTCCAGGCCCGCGTCAACGGCCTCCGCTGGGGACTCGACCAGTGGATCCACGGCTCCGGCGGCCTCTTCGGCGGACGCATCCGGCACCCGGCCTCCGGGCGCGAGATTGCCGCCACGGGACGCGACTTCCGATTCAGGCTTCCGGGCGGCGAGTTCGAAGCCCTGCCCGGCGTCAGCCAACAGGGGCGCGTCCGCGACGACTTCGGGAATTGGTTCGGGAATGACAACGGCAGCCTGCTCTGGAGCTACCCCCTCCCACCCGAAGCCGCCGCGCGCGGCATCGAACCACCGCAGGCCCGGATCCCATCCAACCGCGACGACAACCGCGTATTCCCGACCAGCGTCACGCTGGAACGGTTCAACGACCCGCACACGGCCAATCATCTCAC